>DATIMO010000393.1:0-1986 GCA_035475215.1 Acetobacteraceae bacterium
CCCGCTGCTGCTGTCACCGATCCTCGGTTCGCGATGCTGCTTTGCGGCGCTGCTCTCCGCACCGGCGTGATGGGTGGCGTCGTAACCTTGGAAGCCGGCAGTCTCCCGGAAGGGGAGGACCTCGCGCTATACGCATTGACACATTGAAATTTATCGATCTATGGTCCGGCCATGGATCGACCCGAGGCCATCTTCCGCGCCCTTTCGGACCCAGCCCGGCTGCGCATCCTGCGCGCGCTCGCCCGTCCCGAGACCGAGTGCTGCTCCACGGCCGATCAGGTCTGTGCCTGCGACCTGGAACCGCTGCTCGGGCTGGCCCAACCAACGATAAGTCATCATATGAAACTGCTCACCGACGCCGGTCTGGTGGAAGCACGCAGGTCGGGCCGGTGGGTCTATTACCGGCTCGATCGTGAGCAGTTCCATGAGCTGGCTGGCTGGTTAATAGCAATGGCCGGCAATGCCCCGGCTCCGTCTCCCCTGTCACCTCCGCTATAATGAAGGCTTCCCCATGGACAGCGCCGAAATCAAGCAGATGGTCCGCTCTCGCTACGGCAGCATCGCCTCCGGATGCTGCGCACGAGCCGCCGAAACCGAGTGCTGCGACACCGCATTATCGCCCGACCAGTCCTCCGCTCGCATGGGATACTCCGCCGATGAACTCGGCGCGGTGCCGGACGGTGCCAATCTCGGCCTCGGTTGCGGCAACCCGCAGGCCATCGCATCGCTGCAGCCCGGAGAGGTGCTGATCGATCTCGGCAGTGGAGCCGGGTTCGATTGCCTGCTCGCGGCGCGTCAGGTCGGCGCGGAAGGCCGCGTCATCGGTGTGGATATGACGCATGAAATGCTGGCCAAGGCGCGCGACAACGCCGCCCGGGTCGGTGCCCGTAACGTCGAGTTTCGTCTCGGCGAGCTGGAACATCTGCCGGTCGCCGACGCCACCGCCGATGTCATCATATCAAACTGCGTGATCAATCTGGTGCCGGACAAGGCGCAGGTGTTCCGCGAAACGTTTCGCGTGCTGAAACCGGACGGCCGGCTTGCCATTGCAGACGTGGTGAACATCGCCCCGCTTCCGCCTGACCTGGCCGCCGATCCGGCACTGCTGTGCGGTTGCGTTGCCGGCGCCGCTTCGACGAACCAAATAAAGGCGTGGCTGCGTGCTGCCGGATTCAGCGACATTCGCATCACCGTGAAGTCGGAAAGCCGTGACATGATCAGCGGCTGGGCGCCCGGGAAGGGCATCGAAGACTGCGTCGCCGCCGCCACCATCGAAGCGTGCAAGCCCTAGACGGCAATGCCGCACACCGCCCCTACGATCCTTCTGTGGGACTGGGACAACACCCTGGTCGATGCCTGGGCCGGCATCGCCGCCGCGCTCAACGCTGCCTTCACCGCCTTCGACATGCCGACCTGGACGGTGGCGGAAACGCGCGCCCGCGTGCGAGTGTCCTTGCGCGAAAGTTTCCCGCTCATGTTTGGGAACGCCTGGACCCGCGCCCGAGATATCTTCTACGGCACGCTCGAAACCGGGCATCTGCACCATCTGCAGCCGCTGCCCGGCACGGCCGAGGTGCTGGCCGCCGCGCGGCGGCCTCAGGGTGTGGTCTCCAACAAGACCGGCCGTTTCCTGCGCGCCGAAGTGTCCGCACTCGGCTGGGACCGGCATTTCGCTACCGTGATCGGGGCCGGCGATGCGCAGGCCGACAAGCCGGACCCCGCGCCGATCCGTCTCGCTTTGACCCGCCTCAGCGCATCACCAGGGCCGGCGGTCTGGTATCTGGGCGATACTGCGCTCGACATGCAGGCGGCGCGCGCCGCCGGTGTAACCGCCGTACTGGTCGGCGACGCCGCGCACGATGGCGGCGTTGACCGCGCCGCCCCGGACCTTCATTTTGCCGATGCGGACGCGTTGACAGCCCATTTTCGTGACCTTGCCTGAGCCGGCCGCGCTGCTACAGTATCGCCGCCGCTATAACCACGACC
>DATIMO010000394.1:0-5010 GCA_035475215.1 Acetobacteraceae bacterium
CCGGCGGTCTGGACGTTCTGGCGCAGCATTTGTTGGGAATGGCGTGCGCGTCACCCTTCCACCCGGACGCAGCTTACGCCGAAATCTGCCGCGCCGCACCCTATGCAGCGCTGACGCGCAAGGATTTCGATGACGTGCTAAGTTTCGTGGAGAACGGTGGCTACGCGCTTGCCGCCTATGACCGCTATCGCAAGTTGTTTCGGGATTCCGAAGGCAGGGTGCATGTGCGGTCCGAACGGATCGCGCGCCAGCACCGGATGAATATCGGCACGATCGTCGAGGCGCCGTTGCTGAAGGTCCGACTGGTTGGCAAACGGGGATTTGGTCCCGTTCTTGGAGAGGTCGAGGAATACTTCATCAACCTGCTTCGGCCCGGCGACACGTTCATGTTCGCCGGCCGGCTGCTGCGGTTCGTGCGGGTGCATGAGACCGTGGCGGAGGTGATGGAAGGCGGCAGCGGCGAACCGATGGTGCCCGCTTATGAAGGCGGGCGCCTGCCACTGACCACCAATCTTGCGAACCGGGTGCGTGGATTACTGCAGGACCCGGCAAGCTGGCAGGTGTTCCCAGACGCAGTGCAGGAGTGGTTGCGGCTGCAACGCGCATGGTCGCGGCTACCCGGTCGCAACGACCTGCTGGTGGAAACGTTTCCCCGCGGTGGGCGCTGGTATCTGGTCGCCTATTGCTTCGAGGGCCGCAACGCGCATCAGACGCTCGGAATGCTGGTGACCAAGCGCATGGAGCGCGCGGGGTTCGCGCCGTTGGGTTTTGTGGCGACAGATTATGTGCTGGGCATCTGGTCGGCCGGGCAGCCGCGTGATGTTGCTCGCCTGTTCGAAGAGGACATGCTGGGCGATGACCTGGAAGCCTGGATGGCCGACAGTTCCATGCTGAAACGCACGTTCCGCAATGTGGCGGTGATTGCGGGGTTGATCGAGCGGCACCATCCGGGTGCGGAGAAAACCCGGCGACAGGTGACGGTGAACAGCGACCTGATTTACGACGTGCTGCGCAAGCACCAGCCGGACCATATCCTGTTGCGGGCGACAAGGGCCGACGCTGCGTCCGGCCTGATTGATATTGGGCGTATTGCCGGGATGCTGCGGCGGGTGAAGGGACGGATCGTGCATATGGTGCTGTCGCGGGTTTCACCGCTTGCGGTCCCGGTGCTGCTGGAAATCGGGCAGGAGAGCGTGCGCTCGCAAGCCGATGAGGATGCATTGCTGGCCGAGGCAGAGGCGATCATTGCCGAGGCCACCGGCGATGCGGAACCGCCATCGGGGCAGCGGCAGGTTCCACCGGTTCACCGCGCCAATGTGGCACGGCAGCGTCCGAAGTCACGGCAACCAAGCCTGTTCGGGCGTGAGGCATGATTGCTGCCCCCGTGCATCTGGCGGGCGAGCGGCTGATGCTCGATCCTGCGGGCGCGGTGTACTGGCCGGCACGTGGGCTGCTTGCCGTGTCCGACCTGCATCTGGAGAAGGGCTCTTCGTTTGCCCGGCGCGGGATGCTGCTGCCGCCGTTCGATACGAAGGCAACGATCGATAGGCTGGTGCTGCTGATGCGGCACTGGAACCCACGGATTATCGTGGCGCTGGGCGATTCGTTTCACGATGTCGCCGGCCCGGATCGTCTGACATCGGAGCAGGCTGGGCGGCTTCGCGCCATCACCGCCGGCCGACGGTTCATCTGGGTGCGGGGCAATCATGATCCGGACCCGCCGCAGGGGTTGGGGGGCGAGTGCGTCGAGACGTTCGCGCTCAGGCCGCTGATGTTCCGGCATCAGGCAGAAGGCGGCGGGGTGGGTGAGCTTTGCGGCCACCATCACCCCAAAGCCACCGTGCCTGCGCGTGGCGGCCAGGTCAGCCGACCGTGCTTCGTCACCGACGCACGGCGCATGATGTTGCCTGCATTCGGTGCTTACACCGGCGGACTGGATGTATCGGATCCGGCCATTGCGCGGCTGTTTCCGCGCGGCGGGCGAGTGTTCCTGCTGGGCACCGACCGGCTGTTCAGTTTCGGTTTGGCGACGCCGCTGACCAGACGCCGTGTGTCGGCCTAACTGGGATGTGAAGCTTGATTTCGGGCGGTGGCCCTCTTACTCTTACAGGTAAGAGTAGGAAAGACTGCCATGCGTATTACATCGAAGGGACAGGTGACTATCCCGGCCGAAATCCGCGAACGGGCCGGTCTGCTTCCGAACACAGACGTCGATTTCGAATTTGATGGTGATGTGGTGCGCATCGTCCGGGCCCGCGGCCGACCGAAGGAGGGCCGTGGGGCACGAGTGGTTGCCCATCTGCGCGGTCGCGGAGATGTCGCAATGAGCACCGATGACATCATGGCATTGACCCGAGGCGAATGAATGACGGCGATATTGGTCGACAGCAATGTGCTGCTCGATCTGATGACGGAGGATACTCATTGGTTCTCGTGGTCCGCAGAAGCTGTTGCAAGTGCCGCCGAGCGCTTTCGTCTCGTTGTCAATCCTATTATCTATGCCGAGGTCTCGGTACGCTACTCACGAATCGAGGACCTCGAGGCGGCCATTCCAAAGGCGATATTCGATCGAGAACCGCTTCCCTATGAGGCTGCTTTCCTGGCCGGCAAGTCCTTCGTCGCGTACCGCCAACGCGGTGGGATGAAGCGATCGCCGCTCCCGGATTTTTTTATTGGAGCGCACGCGGCTATTTCCGGATATCGACTGTTGACTCGGGACGCAGCGCGCTATCGCACCTATTTCCCGGGACTGTCATTGATTGCTCCCCATTGACCCCGCGCGGCTTTACCCGGTCGCAGCCACTTCCAAAACATGATCAGCCAGCGCCAGCGCGGCGGTCAGTCCCGGAGATTCGATCCCGAACAGGTTGATCAATCCCGGCACAGCGTGCGTCTGCGGCCCTTGCACGACGAAATCCTGCGCCGCTACAGCGGGCGGCACGATCTTCGGCCGGATGCCGGCATAGCCTGGTTGCAGCACGCCATCCTTCAGGTCCGGCCAATAGCGGCGCACCGCGGCATAGAAGCTGTCGGCGCGGCGCGGATCCACTGTGTAGTCGATCGTCTCGATCCACTGGACGTCAGGGCCGAACCGCGCTTGCCCTCCCATGTCGATCGTCAGATGCACGCCCAATCCGCCTGGTACCGGCACCGGATAGATCAGCCGAGAGAAAGGTGAGCGTCCTGACAGGGTGAAGTAGTTGCCCTTGGCATAATATGCCGCGGGGACCCGATCGGGCGGCATCCCGACAATCCGGCCGGCCAACCCCGGCGCATGCAGCCCCGCAGAGTTCACGAGCAACCGACAGCGCAGCGTTATTGGATCGGCGCCACCCACATCAACCTCGATCCCACCGACCACCACACGCCCGCCGGTGACAGGGCTGAAGAAGACCAGCACAGCCCCGCCGTTCTCTGCATCGCCTTGCAAGGCAAGCATGAAGGCATGGCTGTCGATAATTCCCGTCGATGGCGACAGCAGCGCGCTGGTGCAAGTGAGGTTGGGTTCCATCGTCCGCGCCTCATCCGCGGACAGGATGCGCATATCGTCGACGCCATTGACGGCCGCGCGTTGGCGAATGCCTGCGAGGCGTCCATCCTCCTCAGCGTTGGTCGCGGCGATCAGCTTGCCGCAATTGCGGTGCGGGATGCCCTTGTCCTGGCAATACGCATACAGTGCCTTGCGACCAGCGACGCAGAACCGCGCCATCAGGCTGCCCGCAGGATAGTAGATGCCAGCGTGGATCACCTCGCTATTGCGTGAAGAAGTTTCGGTGCCGATCCCCTCGGCAGCTTCCAGCACGATCACCTCGCGGCCGGTGCGTGCAAGCGCGCGGGCAACGGCAAGCCCGACGACGCCCGCCCCGACCACGATGCAATCGACCGTCTCCACACGTCAGCTCCTTTGCCGCTCGCAGTCGGCGGGTTTACGCCGTGGGCGTCGTGGCGCAAAGCTGCGGAAGCGCAGCAAAGGACCGATGCCTATGATAAACCTCTCTGCGGGCGGCCATTCGGTGGTGATCGCGCCGGAGATCGGTGGTGCGTTGGTCGGCTGGACATATGCTTGATGCCAAGGCGCTGGCGGTCGGTCTTCCCGTCGAAAACCGGCTGGATCGCGAGCGGGACACCGGTTTGCGCGTTCTCGCGTCGGGTGAGGCGCTGGAGGGATCGATAAGGTTCGTTGTGCAGTCGGATCGCGACTGACGACATTATTCCACCCGCATCGCCGCGCGCAGTTCCGCGACCCCATCCGGGTCTTCCCACGCGGCTAGCCGGCCGGCGGCCAGCATTGCAAATCGTTGCATCAGTGCGCGCCTGCGATTGCCGGCCAGGGCATGGGCGGGTGCGTCGCGCAGGACATCCGCCTCCAGTCCGGCGGCGACAATCAGGCCGGCATCATCTGGCAGCAGTTCAACCGGGAATTCCGTGCCAACGGCGAAGAACAGAGCATCGCAGAAATCCCGGTACTCCGGCCACTTGCCATCCACCAGAAAGTCACGCGGTCCGGACTTCACCTCGATGCAAACGAATCCGCCATCCGGTCGCAACGCCAGGATGTCGGCCCGACGCCCGTTCGGCAGCGGAACCTCGTGCAGCGGCGCCCAGCCCATGCGACAGCACAGCCGCGCTGCGGCCCGGCGAATCGCGGCCGCGCGCTCGGGGAGCGATAGTTCGTTCACGTCGCCAGCGCGTCGATCGCCCGGGCCAGCGATACGTCCTTCGCGGTCAGCCCGCCGGCATCATGCGTGGACAGTTCGATCTCCACCCGGTTCCAGACATTCGACCATTCCGGATGATGGTTATGCTGTTCGGCCAGCAAGGCAACGCGGCACATGAACCCCCATGCCTCGCTGAAGTCGCGGAACTGGAAGCTTCGCCGCATCCCGTCGCGGCCTTCGGTGGGTGACCAGCGCGGCAGGTCAGTGCGCAATGCGGCGCGTTCCTGGTCACTTAGCCTGTTCGGCATGGCTCGTCTCCCGCTTGACCCAACAGCGGCATCCTGCACCGATG
>DATIMO010000395.1:0-9690 GCA_035475215.1 Acetobacteraceae bacterium
CAACCAAGCGTTCCGTATCCAACGGCACGATACGGGCCAGCACATGCGCCGCCGCGAGATGCAGATGCACGTGCGTATCCGGCCGCGGCGGCACTGCGTCCGCCAGCAATCGCAGCCGCACGTCCAGTTGTGTCGCCGGCGCGTGCAGGTCCGGATGCAGCACCCAATCTCCGCGCGTTACAGACAGTTTCGACAGCCGTGGTCCGGTAATGTTGAGCGCGGCACGCTGGCCGGCGATTGCTTCCCCGGCCGCGACCCCCTGGGCGTGAAGCCCGCGGACCCGCAGGTCCAGTCCGGGCGGTGACAGCAGCAATCGATCGTCTACAGCGATCCGACCGGCCACCAGGGTACCAGTGACCACCAGTCCCGCGCCTGTCATCGTAAACGCGCGATCGACGGCAAGTCGCGGATAACCGGCACCGTCGCGCCCGCGCGGCCCCAGGCCGTGCAGGGCGGTGCCGAGCGCCGCTACACCATCCCCACGCAGTGCCGAAACCGGCACCATCGCTGCGTGGGCAAGCCCGGTTCCGGCCAGCAAGGAGCGCGTCTGCATCATGACCGTGGCAACTCGATCCGGTGCAAGATCGATCTTGCTGATCGCCACCACGCCGTGCTCGATCCCGAGCAGATCCAGGATCGCCATGTGCTCCCGTGTTTGCGGCATCACCCCGTCATCAGCGGCGATCACCAGCAAAGCCGCATCGATTCCGGACGCGCCGGCCAACATCGTGTGCACCAGCCGTTCGTGGCCGGGCACATCGACGAAGCCGAGCCGTTCCGTGTAGGCATAGCCGAGATCGAGGGTGATGCCGCGCCGCTTTTCTTCGGGCAGCCGGTCGGCATCCACGCCGGTCAATGCCTTGACCAGGGCAGTCTTCCCGTGATCGACATGACCGGCGGTGCAGATCAGCATGACGGGTGTATCATAGCAGTGAGCGGGGCAGGATCGGTGCGGGCGGCGGATCCCGCGATTGTGGCGCAATTCCTGAAATTCGGCACCGTCGGGACAATCGGGTTCCTGGCCGACACGGCGGTGGTGTATGCGCTGCGTGCTCCGCTGGGTCTGTATGGTGCCGGAATGGTGTCCTATCTGCTGGTCGCAAGCGCGAACTGGGCACTCAACCGGGCATGGACGTTCCGCGGTCAGGGCAGCGGCCCGGCGCATCGCCAATGGGTGCGGTTCCTGGTGGCCAACCTGCTCGGGCTGGTGCTGAACCGCGGCACGTATGCCGCACTGGTTGCAACTGTACCGCTTTGCGCGAGTCAGCCGGTATTCGCCGTCGCTGCCGGCTCATTGGCCGGGATGATGGTGAACTTCACGCTGTCTCGCCAGATGGTATTCCGCTAAATTTGTAATCAAGTTCCCCGTTTCGTTCCTCATTACTTTCGCTGCCAAGTATTGATTCGCCAGTAATTAACGAGGGATTGAACTTTCAGCAGCAGAACTTGCGCCGGTTACAGCATCGATGGCGGGCGCATGTTCGGCACGAGCGAGCAGACAATCGAGCGTCTCTACCCGGTTCGCAGCGGTGCTGCTGTCCGCGATCGAAGATCGCCGGCCCGTCGCCCGGTGCCGGCGCGCCGACCGGTTCGACAGGCCGGTCCAGCGTTGAAGCCTTGGGCATGGTCGATCAAGCGGTTCGAAGACGTGCTGCTCGCGTCCCTGCTGCTTCCTTTCTTTTTGCTGGCCATGGCGGTGATCGCCGTGTTGATCCGGCTAGATACGCCAGGGCCGGTTTTGTTCCGGCAACGACGCATCGGCTTTGCCGGGCGGGAATTTGAGGTGCTGAAATTCCGCACCATGCACGCGCACTGTGCCGAACCTGTCGCCCCGCGTCAGGTCACGCGCAGCGACCCGCGCGTGACGCGGATCGGCACCTGGCTGCGGCGCTTGTCGCTCGACGAGCTGCCGCAGATCATCAACGTGCTGCGCGGCGAGATGTCGCTGGTCGGCCCCCGACCGCATGCGCCGGGTACGTGTGCGGGCGGCCGGCCGTTCGAGCAGGTGGTGACGTATTACCCGGCGCGTCATCGCGTGCCGCCCGGAATTACCGGATTGGCCCAGGTGCGTGGCTGGCGTGGCGAGACAGAGACCGAGGAGAAGCTGATCCATCGGGTCCAGTCGGACCTTGAATATATCGAGAGTTGGTCACTGTGGCTGGACTTGAAGATCTTGGCGCAGACGCTGTTCGCGCTTGCCAGCGCGCATAATGCGTACTGAAACAATGTCGCCGGTACTGCTCGATTTTCGTCGTCGCCAAACGGCATCGTCCCAGGCGGCTTCATCCCAGGCGGCGTCGCCTCGGCCCGAGCCGGATCGGTTGTTCGTCGGGGTTCGAGTCGCCGTGCTGATCCCGTGCTTCAATGAAGAAGCGGCGGTGGCACGCGTCGTGTCCGATTTCCGCGCCAGTCTGCCGACCGCGGCGATCTACGTCTATGACAACAACTCGCACGACCGTACCGCGGCAGTCGCCGAAGCCGCCGGCGCGCTGGTTCGCACCGAGCGGTTGCAAGGCAAAGGTCACGTCGTGCGCCGCATGTTCGCGGATATCGAAGCGGACGTGTTTGTTCTGGTCGACGGTGACGATACCTATCAGGCCGACGCCGCACCGGGCATGGTGCGAATGCTTGTCGAACAGCAACTCGACATGGTCACCGCGGCGCGCGAGGCCGAAAGGGGGTCGGCGTTTCGCCGCGGCCATCGCGCCGGGAACGCATTGCTGTCCGGAATGGTGCGTTGGGTTTTCGGCAATCGCGTCAGCGATGTGCTGTCCGGTTACCGGGTGTTCAGCCGACGCTTCGTGAAGTCGTTCCCGGCGCTCGCGGCCGGTTTTGAAACCGAGACCGAATTCACGGTCCATGCGCTTGAGCTGAAAATGCCGATCGGGGAGACGTCTACACACTACCGTGCCCGATCCGCCGGCTCTCAGTCGAAGCTGCGCACCTGGTCCGACGGGCTGCGCATACTGCGGGCGATCGTGGTGCTGATGAAGGAAGAACGGCCGCTGCAGTTCTTCGCCGCCGCCGCAGCCTTGCTGCTGGTGGCTGGCGCAGCCGCCGGGTTGCCGGTCGTGATGGAGTTCCTGGCAAGCGGGCTGGTGCCGCGGCTGCCCACTGCGGTGCTGGCCACCGGCCTTGTTTTGCTGGCCTTTCTGTCCTTCGCCTGCGGGCTGATCCTCGATTCGGTTGCGCGCGGCCGGAAGGAGATCAAGCGGCTGGCCTATCTCGCGATCCCGGCATGGCGCCAGCACTGACGGCGAGACATATAGCCGGCGCGCTGCATCCGCCGGGTGGGCCGTACGACACCGATGTGGTGATCCTGGCGCTGGACCGCGCCGACGATACCGAGGCGGCCATTGCCTCCGCGTTGGCGCAAACCGGCGTGGTGTGCCACGTCTTCGTGCTGGACCAGGGCTCGCGGCCTGACGCTCTGGCACGGATTGCGCGTGTGGTCGGCGGGCGGACCGACGCCACGCTGGTGTCGCTGGGAACCAATCGCGGCGTGGCCGGCGGGCGCAACATCGCGACCGGGCTGGGGCACGGGCGAGTCATTTTCGGGTTGGACAACGATGCGGAATTCGCGGACGGCACGACTTTGGCACGTGCCGTGGCCGCGCTGGATACTGAACCGGATCTCGCCGCGGTAGCCGTCCGCATCGTTTCCCATGCGACTGGACAGGACGACCTGTCATCCTGGGGCTACCCGCTTGACCTGCTTCCCAGTGCTGCCAGGACATTCGAGACCGCGACCTTTGTCGGTGCCGGCCATGCGATCCGCCGCGCGGCCTGGGAAGCAGCGGGCGGCTACGACGCTGCCCTGTTCTTCTGCTGGGAAGAATACGATTTCTGTCTGCGCGCCCTGCATCGCGGCTGGCGGGTGCGGTACCACGGCGGCATCGTCGTACGCCACAAGATCACCGCCGAGCGGCGAGTCGAATGGTCCGGCGATCGGTGGTTCTATTTCGTGCGTAACCGGCTTTATATCGAGCGCAAATGGAATGCGCCCTGGCTGGCCCTGATGCCGCGTATCGGCGGCTATCTGGTCAGGGGGGCGCGCAATGGCAACCTGGGAGCAACGCTGCGTGCGATTGCCGCCGCCATCGCCCTGGCGCGCCGCGTGCGATGCGGGTCGCTATCGCCCGCAGCACAAGACTATCTTCGGCGAAACGATCGCGCACAGCGCGGTTCGCTGCTGCGGCGCTGCCGACGAGAAGTCCTGGGTCCGCTGGCCGCCCTTCGCCCGGGGGGCAGCATCCGGCCAGAAGTGTCGTAGGCGTGTTGCCCGGTTTCGTGTCGTGTTGCCGCGCGCATCGCGACCCGCCAATCTCCGGCCCGAACCGCGGAGCCTGCCATGCCGGACCTGACCGAAACCATCGCCGATGGTGTTGCCGTGCTTACGTTGAACCGGCCGGACCGGCTGAACGCGCTGTCACAGGATATGCTGCAAGGGCTGCACGCGGCGCTGACCAGACTGGGCAAGGACGACGCCATCGGCGCCATCGTCATTACCGGCGAAGGCCGCGCCTTCTGCGCCGGAGGCGACGTGAAAGACATGGCCAACCGCGGCCACCACAGCTTCGAGCAGCGCATCGACCGGCTGACCCGCATGCATGAGCTGCCTCAGGTCATGCGCCGGCTGCCCAAAGTCATCATCGCGATGGTGAACGGCGTCGCCATCGGCGCGGGCTTGGGCCTGGCCATGGCCTGCGATCTGCGATTTGCCGCGAGCAGCGCCCGTTTCGGCACTGGCTTTGCGGGTATTGCCTACTCCGGCGATTTCGGCGGCTCCTGGCTGCTGACCCGGCTGGTCGGTCCGGCCAAGGCCCGGGAACTGTATCTGCTGGGCGAAATCATCGATGCCACCGAGGCTGCCCGCATCGGTCTGGTTACGCGCACGCTGGAGGACGCTGTGTTGTCGGACGAAACCATGCGCGCCGCCCGCCGCCTCGCTGCGGGCCCGCGCCTGGCGTATTCATACATGAAGAAGAACCTGCAGGCCGCCGAAACCGAGCCTCTGGCCGCTGTCTGCGACATGGAGGCGGTGCACCAGGCGCGTACTGGCCTATCCGAAGATCACCGCGAGGCCGTAGCCGCTTTCGCGGAAAAGCGGCCTGCGGTGTTTCGCGGGCGGTGACCCAGGCGACACTTTCGCCGCCCGGCATCAGAATACCTTCTTCCGCCGCGACCGCCGCGGCCGGTCCACGGGAAACGCGAGTCCGCTTGCATCCACGCCCAGATCGACCAGCAGCTTTGCCTGGGCGATCGCGCAGCCGTAGCCCTCCAGCACCGGAACCTCCCAGCCCAGATCATGCAATCGTTGTTGCAGCGGCAACTGCATCCAGTACGCCGCCGAGCAACCGAAAATGATCACCTCTGCTCCGTCCTCCTCGATCGCAGCAACCGCTGCGGTAACCGTGGTCTCCAGCATGCCGGAGCTTTCGCCGCGTGCCGCCTTGGCTGCCTCTTCCCGCACCGGGTGACCATCGGAAAATCCTGGGCGGGGCAGCGGGAAGTCGATGTTGCATATCGCGGCACACTTGTCGGTGAAGCGATACCGGACCACCAGGTCGTACATGCTCATGTTGTGCGGCTCGGAGACGTCGATCATGCCGAACTTGTTGCCCAGCATGGTCGCCACGTGCATCTGGGCATGTGCGCAGGCGGTCACCGGGATGCGGTAACGGCGACCGATCTCCCGCGCCTCGACAAATCCGGGGTCACCGCCACCCAGCAGCACGATGGCGTTGTATCGACCACTGGCGCAGGCTTCGCGCACGATCGGCAGCCGCGCCACTCCGGCCAGGGCGAATTCCTCCCGCATTTCCACACCGCCGTCGCCATGCGGCGCCAGCGGACCGGGATGCAGATCCCAGTCGACCCCTTCCAGCAGATGTGCGATGTTCGCATGGTTCATCAGCGCGGTTTCCTTCGGCCCTGCTGCCGGTCGCATCTGCAACTTCGAGCCTTCCGGCAAGGAATACGGCTGGATCAGCAGGAAACGATATCGTTGCGCATCATGCGGCATGTGCTGTCTCCTGAACTGTTCCGCCGGGGCGGCGGACCTGATGATCCTGCATCAGCCGACGCTCGCCGGACGCTTCGATACGGCCGTCGTTGATCAGGCGCTGAAGCCGAGTGCAGAAGAACAGATCGCTCATCCGGTTCTTCCCATCGCACCGGTCCATTGCGGCACCGATAACACGCGTTGCCGGCTGCCATTCGGGCGTGCAGGCATCGATCAGGAACGCATCGTAGTGCCCGGCGGACACGAACAGCAGATGCCGGTTTTCGTACCGGCGCAACGGCTCGGGCCTGTCGCGGATCGCTACGAATTCCGCGGCCAGTTGCTGGCGCTCCGTCGTCGCCAACAGCCGCCGGATCGCCACAAACGCGACAAGTTCGTCTGGCGAATGAACGGCAACCGCGTGCAGGCCATGCCGCGGCGGCAGCTCGATCAGCTCCAGCGATCCGGTGAAACCTTGCAACCACCAGCACGCCATGCGGAGAAAGACGTATTGCGAGACGCTGTCGGCGTGCCAGATCAGCACGCGGTCGATCGGTTCCCGCGCCAGTCGGTCGCACAACGCTTGCCAGGGTGCGAAGGCGTCGGTGACATCCAGCGTCCAGTCCAGGCACCCGCGAAAACAGGTGCGCATGTAGACGATCCGTTCAATCCCGTCCTGCAGCGGACCATGGCTTGGGTCCTCCGGAATTGCCATGACGACCCCAGCCAGCCCGTGCTGTCGGCAAGCGACCCTCAGCAGGTCAGCCGCATGGTCACCCAGCGTCAGATGAAGGTGCATCACCGGTGTTCCGACCTCCGCGCACCCAATGATAAGACCCCCTTGTGACCGCCACCACCATCCATGTCATCGGCGCGTCCGGCCGAACCGGAGCCGCCTTGTGCCGCAGCCTGCAAGCCGACGGCATCCCCTTCGTCCCCGTCATCCGCGACCCTGCGAAATGGTCGGCGATCGATCCGGGACATCCGCCGACGATCGCGAACCTCACCGACGCCCGAGCCCTGCGGCACGCCCTGCCCGACGCCACCCGAATCGTCTGCTGCGCGCACGCGCGCCACGCCGGCGCGGTGATCGCCGCGGCTCCGGCTGGGGCGCGCTTTGTCTTTCTCGGCAGCACGCGCAAGGTCACGCGCTGGCCGGACACGCACGCCAACGGCGTGCTGGCGGGGGAGACCGCGTTCCTGAGTTCCGGCCGACCCGGCGTGATGCTGCACCCCACCATGATTTATGGCGCGACTGGCGAGGACAATGTTCAGCGCCTTGCTGCTCTGCTGCACCGATTGCCGCTGGTGCCGCTGCCGCGCGACGCCGGGTTGGTGCAGCCCATTCATCAGGACGATGTCACACGCGCGATCCGCGCGGCGCTGGAGCACGACTGGGACGCGCCGACCGTGTTGGTGATCGCCGGTCCCGCGCCGATCGCCTATGCGGATTTCGTGCGCGCCGTGGCGCAAGCCGCCGGGCTGCGGGCGCCGCGGATTGTTCCGGTGCCACGACGGCTGCTGACGGCACTTGCGGCGGTTGCCGGCGTGGTCGGCCGCCTGCCGCGGGTTCGCACGACCGAAATCCGCCGGCTGCTGGAAGACAAGGCATTCGACATCACCGCCATGCGCAGCGTGCTGGGGATCGAGCCGGTTCCGCTGGCGGAAGGGCTTGCGCGCACCTTCGACCCGCCGCACAACCGCGCATGAGCCGTGGAGTGCATCATGCCGATCATCAACCGCATCGCCGATTTCCATGATGAAATGACCGAGTGGCGACACGACCTGCACGCCCATCCGGAAATCGGCCTTCAGGAGCACCGGACCAGCCGCGTGGTGCAGGACAAGCTGCGCGCGTTTGGCGTGGACGAGGTCATCACCGGCTTGGCGACGACCGGTGTGGTGGGCGTGATCCGTGGGCGCGGCGAAAGTACTCGGGCGATCGGATTGCGCGCCGATATGGACGCACTGCCGATCGAAGAAGCCACCGGGAAGGCGTATGCGTCCCAGAACCACGGGGTGATGCACGCGTGCGGCCATGATGGTCACACGACGATGCTGCTGGGCGCGGCGAAATACCTGGCGGAGACGCGCAATTTCGACGGCACGGTTTACGTCATCTTCCAGCCGGCGGAGGAAAACCTCGCCGGCGGCCGGATCATGGTGAACGACGGGCTGTTCGAACGCTGTCCGATGGAGCAGGTGTTCGGATTGCACAACTGGCCGGGCCTGCCGCAGGGCCAGTTCGTGTGGCGCACCGGCCCGATCATGGCGGCGGTCGGCAACATCGAGATCATCATAACCGGCAAGGGCGCGCATGCCGCGCACCCCGATCTCGGCATCGACCCGATCGTGGTGGCAAGCCAGATCGTCACCGCTCTGCAGACGATCGTTTCGCGCGGCATAGACCCGGCTGAAAGCGGTGTGGTTACAATCGGCCACATCAGCGCCGGCCATGCCAACAACATCATTCCTGAAACCGCGCACATGAAGGGCACCGCGCGCTGGTTTGCGCCCGAGGTGGGCGATGCTCTGGAAGCTGGCGTGCGGCGGATAGCCACCGGGATCGCCGCCAGCTTCGGCGCAACCGCTGCGGTTACCTTCACCCGAGATTATCCGGCAACGGTGAACGATCCGGATGCAACCGCACTGACCCTGGCTGCCGCGCACGCAATTGCGGGCGAGGCTCGCGTGCAGCCGATGAAACATCCGACAATGGGCGGCGAGGATTTCGCCTTCATGCTGCAGGCCAAGCAGGGCAGCTACATCATGCTGGGCGCCGGTCGCGGCAAGGAAGACGCCTTGTTGCACCACCCGCGCTACGATTTCAACGACGAGATTCTGCCGATCGGGGCTTCGTACTGGGCGGCCCTGGCCGAGCAGTTGCTGCCACGATGAAACTCGCCTTGTCGTGCTGCGGCTGATCTCGGTTGGTCGCCGGTTCGCGGGCGGCGTGGAGGCGTTGCGCGATATATCGCTGGATATCGGTACCGGTGATTTTGTGGCCCTGCTGGGGCCGTCCGGTTGCGGCAAATCGACGCTGTTGCGGCTGATCGCCGGCCTCGATCAGCCGGATCATGGCCGCCTTGAATGGCAGTCCGGGCAGCCGCCTGTGCCGGGTGAGATCGGCTTCGTGTTCCAGGACCCCACGCTGCTACCCTGGGCCACCGCCGCGGACAACGTATTCCTGCCGTTGCGCCTTCGCGGCTTCAGCCGGGAACGCGCCGCCGCTGACGTTGGCGCCGCCCTGGCACGCGTCGGCCTGAGCGGCTTCGAGCACACGCGACCGCGACAGCTTTCCGGCGGCATGCGGATGCGGGTCTCGATTGCCCGCGCCCTGGTTACCCGGCCGCGCCTGCTGCTGATGGACGAACCGTTCGCGGCGCTGGACGAATTCACCCGGCATCGCTTGCAGACCGATCTGCTAAGTTTGTGCCGGGAAGTTGGATGTACTGTGGTTTTCGTTACGCACTCGATCTACGAGGCGGCCTTCCTCGCACGGCGCATCGTATTGATGACGCCGAGACCAGGGCGCATCGTGCGCGAGGTGCAATCCGCCTTGCCCGCGGTTCCCGAGACACGAACGGACCCGCGCTACACGGCGCTGGTGGTGGAAATTTCCCAGACGATGCAACGAGTACACCAATCAATCTGAGCGCCGCTGGGACGCGCCGCAGACTTTCGTC
>DATIMO010000396.1:0-3812 GCA_035475215.1 Acetobacteraceae bacterium
GGATGAGTCGGTGTGGACCAATCCTTCGAATCCCTCAACGCCACGCAGTGAGAGATATGGCGCCGCGGCCTTCACCGCGCGTGCGACGGCAAGCGCCGACGTGATATCGCGGCAGCCCGTGCGACCGCCGGTCATGCCGCCTTCGAGCAGCACCTGCAGTGGCCGGCCCGGCGCCGAGGCGCGGGCCGCCGTCGCAAGCTGCTCGACGTTGGCGACGGAATCGACGAGACAGTAGAAATCGAAATTGGGGTCGTGTTTGAGCTGATTGAATACGTAGGAAACTGCCTGGCGGCCGACGAGCTGGTTCGCCAGCACCACGCGGTCGATTCCGAAATCACGGCAGATGCGCAGTTGTTGCGCGGTTGCGACGGTGATTGCCCAGGCGCCGTCGGCAAGCTGATCGTGGAAGAGCTGAGGACTCATTGTGGTCTTGCCGTGCGGGGCGATGACGGCGCCGGACCGCGCCAGAAACTCGCGCATCCACTGGCCGTTGTGGCGCAGCGCCGACTGGCGGAGTACGGCGAGGGGCAGCGGCAGGTCTTCGCGCAGGACGTTCCAGCGCTTGGCGGCGATTTCGCCGAGCGGGAATTTCTCGGCGTCGCCGGGCATGCCCTTGATGGCGCCGTCGAGCACGATGGCATCGATTTTGGGGAAGTTCATTCGGTACCTCATTCGGTGAGCGGCATCGGGCCGATTGCTGATGGGGGCTCGGTGGCGGGATATTGCAGGCAATAGGTGGATCGCCCAAGCGGAGCGTTTGCCCCCCTCCCGTCAGATGGTTGCGTAGGTGACGAGCGGGCCGGCTGACTGGAAGGCGGCGCGGACGCGGGGGTCGAGAAGGGCGGCCAATTCGTCCCGGTGACGGTAACCGGGCATGAGGGCGGTCAGAAGCGGGTCTTCGCGGTTGGCGGGGTGCAGGTAGATTTCGCTGATGCCGTCCGGCAGATGGGGGGCGAGGCGCAGAAGCCGATCGGCGGTCATGCCGCCGCTCCAGGCGATGCCGAAGCAGTGGTCGTTGGCGTGAAGGCCAGCGCTGCGGATTTGCCGGCGCAGCAGGTTGGTCCAGGCTGCCAGCGCCCGTGCGCCGAGGCCGGGCTGGGTGCCGCAGGCGGCCAGTATGGCCGGGGGCTCGGCGGGAATTCGCACGGCGGGCAGATCGAACTCGCGCCCGATCCGGATCAGCAGACGGCCAATCGTGGGATGCAGGTGCATGTGCTTGTGGGCGTTGGCATGGTCGAGGCGCAAACCGGTCGCGGCGAACGCGGTGAACTGGGCGCGGATTTCGGCGGCGAGCTGGCGGCGCACTTGGGGCCGGACGAAGTAGTTGATGCCGAGCCGGAACTGCTGGGATGGGAACTGTCCGTTGTCGTCGAGCAGGTCGGGGATTTGTTGCGGTGGAAGAATCGCCGGCCCCTCGATCACGACGAGATGGAGGCCGACTGCCAGTGACGGCATGTGGCGAGCACGGCGCACCGCGTCCGCGGCGGCCGGTCCGCCGACCATGAGACTGGCTGTGGTGAGGATGCCGTCGCGATGCGCGTGCTCCACAGCCTCGTTCACCGATTCGGACAGGCCGAAATCGTAGGCGGAGACGATGAGGGAACGCATGGGTGGGTTTCAGGGCCTCCTTCGCGGCACCCTCACCCGCCCGCTGCGCGTGCGACCTCTCCCGCAAGCGAGAGAGGTGGGTAACGTCGGGTCAGGCGGCGGTTTCGTGGATGGCGCGGGGTTGATCGGCCTTCGCGCCCTCGGTCAGCATTTCCATCTGGCCGGAGATCTGGCCACCATCTTCGACCTGCAGGCGGCGGCAGCGCGCAGTGCCCAAGACGCGGCCGGTGGCGCGAATGGTCAGGCTGCCGCGGGCGGTCAGGGTGCCGTTGATGGTACCGGCGATCTCGGCGTCTTCGACCTCGACCTCGCCCTTGAACATGCCACCGGGGGCGACGGCGAGTTCCGTGGCGTGGATCATGCTGGCCTCGACCGTGCCCTCGACGACGAGGCGCTCGGCGTCCTGGACGGTACCCTGCACGCTGATGCCGCGGCCGACTACGAGGGTACGGCGCTCGGACGGGTCGCGCGACGGCGCGCTGGGCGGTGTGATCGTGGTGCGTGGCGCCGGCTGAACGGCCGGGGTGGGGTTCGGGGTGGTCTGCGAGGGTGTGAAGGGGGGTCGGGACATGGATGGCGCCTCTTTGGGTGCGGCGGGGCGGAAGGGCGGCACGCCAAGGCCGGAATCGGCTGGTGCGCCACGGAGGATTTCGTGGGTTTCGGAATGGTCTGATCCAGAATCGGACAGGCCGGCAGGCAGGCTTGCCGGGTCACTGTCGGTCGGATCCTCGTTTTTGCGTCGTTTGAACACGGGCTCCCCACCCTGGTTGCGGAAACTGTCGGTTCGATACATCCGTATGCGGCTAGCATGGCATTGCGCGTCGCACCAAACAAAACGCGCTTCGATCCGCATGCGGGATCATTGGACGGGGCCGGACCTGTTGCGCGATGGCGCGGTCGCGTAGGGTCCGCGGCCGATCAGCAGGGGCATGCGCATGGATTACACGACAATGCATTACACGACGCTGGGGCGAACCGGGTTGCGGGTGAGCGTCGCCGGATTGGGAGCGGGCGGGTTCAGCCGACTCGGGTTGTCTACCGGCAAAAGCGAGGCGGAGGCGGTCGCGCTGGTGCATGCGGCACTGGATCTTGGGGTGAATGTGATCGATACGGCGGCGCCGTACGGGACCGAGGCGGTGGTCGGCAAGGCGATTGCCGGGCGGCGGCGCGATTCGGTGGTGATCGCCACCAAGGCAACCGTGATTCGCGGCGGCGAGCGCATTCCGACCGCGCGGGTGATCGAGAGTCTGGATAATTCGCTGCGTGTGCTGGGTGTGGATTGCATCGATGTGTTCCAGCTTCATGCGGTGCCGCCGGCGAGTTACGAGTACGTGCGGGACGTGGTGGCGCCGGCGCTGCTGGCGGAGAAGCAGAAGGGGAAGTTCCGGTTCCTGGGCATTACCGAGACGGCTCCCAACGATCTGGAGCATGTGACGGTTTCGCGTGCCGCGGCCGACGGGCTGTGGGACGTGGTGATGGTGGCATTCCACATGATGTGTCAGAACGCGCGGGAGACGGCGTTTCCGGCAACGCGGGCGCATGACGTCGGCACGCTGATGATGTTTGCGGTGCGGAGCATCTTCGCCCGCCCGGCGCAGCTTGCGGCAACGATGCGCGAATTGGCGGCGGCTGGGCAGGTGCCGGAATCACTGGCGGAGAGGGACGACCCGCTGGGGTTTCTTGTGCATGCGGACGGCGCCAGCAGCCTGACGGATGCGGCGTATCGTTTCGTGCGGCACGAGCCGGGCGTGGATGTGGTGTTGTTCGGTACCGGCGAGATCGGTCATCTGCGAAGCAACGTCGGGTCGATCCTGAAGCCGCCGCTGCCGGGCGACGATCGGGCACGGCTGGCCGAGCTGTTCGGGCATCTGCGCGGGGTGGGGTTGGATGTGCCTTCGCAGCGGGCAAGGGGCTGAACGATGGCGCGGTTCGATATTCTGGGTATCGGCAACGCCATTGTCGATGTGGTGGCGCAGGCCGATGACAGGTTCCTGTCGAAGCACGACATGCGCAAGGGCGGCATGGCGCTGATCGATGCGGAGGCGGCGCAGGCGCTGTATGCAGCAATGCCGGTTGGGCAGGAGAGCAGCGGCGGATCGGCCGCGAACACCTGCGCAGTGGCGGCGGCGCTGGGTGCTCGGGTGGCATATCTGGGCAAGGTGGCCGATGACACGTTGGGTGGTGTGTTTCGTTGTGATATCGGG
>DATIMO010000397.1:0-6865 GCA_035475215.1 Acetobacteraceae bacterium
GGACCATCGCCTGGCTAAACCGGTGCCGCCGCCTGGCGAAGGACTGGGAATGCTTAAACCGGAACGCTCTGGGGTTTCTCAGGTGGGCCTCAATCCGCCTGATGATCAGACGGCTTTGCCAGACTGCAAAATGATTTCGGATGGACTCTAAGACTTTCGTCCGGGGACGGAGAGCGGCCCGTAGGTCCTGAAGCGCTCGCGAGCGGCGGCGATTTCGTCGGTGCTCAGCAGACGCGGCGTGCCGGCAGCGCGGGCGAGTAGATATTGCCGGCACAGGCTTTCCAGGATGATGGCGTTGGTCAGCGCCCGATCGAGGCTTGCGGCGTGCACGATCATGCCGTGATTGGCCAGCAGGCAGGCCGAGCGGTCCTGCAGCGCGGCGACCGCGCGTTGCGCCAGCTCCGGCGTGCCGAAGGTGACGTATGGCGCGCAGCGCACATCGTTGCCGCCGAAAGCGGTGATCATGTAGTGGAAAGCGGGCAACGGATCGTTCAGGCAGGCAAGCGCGGTGCACGCATCTGAATGGGTGTGCACGATGGCCTGCGCGTCGGCGAATGCACGATAGATTGCAGCGTGCATCGGCCATTCGCTCGATGGTGTACCGTTGCGCGTTCTGCCGTCGAACGTAACGGCGACAATGTCCGCGCCGGTGACCGCATCGGCCGAGCAGCCGGACGGGGTGATCAACATGCCCTTCGTGCTGCGCACACTGACATTGCCGGCGCTGCCTGGAACGAACCCGCGCCGCCCGAGTTCGCGGTACGTGGCGGCGATTTTGTGAGTTAGCGGTTCACTCAATGCCCTCCGCCCGCCTTACATCAAAAATACACCCTTCCCCGTCGTTTGCGTGTCGAACAGTCGATACGCCTCTTCCGCCTGTTCCAGTTTCCAGCGATGCGTGAACAGCCGATCCACCGGAATTCCCCGCTCCACGATGAATCGCGCGCACTCCCCCTGACCGATCACGGAAAACGTCCACGACCCGATCATCGTGAGTTGCTTGCGCAGCACGTCCGGACTGACGTCGATCCGCACATCATTCCGCTCACCAACAAAACACATCGTCCCCCACACCTTGGTGCTGCGGATCGCCGCGATCCGCCCCTCCGGTGCGCTCGACGTATCCAGCGTCAGATCCGCGCCACGCCCATGCGTCAGGTCCTTCACTGCGCCGACCGGATCATTCGATCGCGGGTCGACCACCTCATCGGCGCCGAATTCCCGCGCCCGGTCCAGCCGCTGCGGGCTGATATCCAGCGCAATCACCCGCGCCCCCATCGCCTTCGCGAGCTGCGTTGCCGAAAGCCCGACCGGCCCCTGGCCGAAGACCGCGATGGTTTCGTTACCTGACAGGTTCATCCGGCGCAGTGCGCCGTAAGCCGTACCGGTGCCGCAGGAGATCGCTGCTCCCGCCTCGAACGACAGCTCGTCCGCCAACGGCACCAGCGTGTTGGCCGGCACGCACAGATACCGCGCGTGCCCGCCATTCGCGTTGTTGCCGTAAACCTTGACCGGTTGCTCCTGACACAATTGTGACCAGCCGGAGCGGCAATGCGCACACAGCGTGCAACCCTGGTAATGATGCACCATCACGCGCGCGCCGGTCGGCGCTTCGCGCTCCGTCACGCTCGCACCGCGCGCCGCCACCACACCGCACGGTTCGTGCCCGGCGATCACCGGATTCGGATTGGCCGGCAATCCCCCGACGGCGCTGCCGGCGCTGCCCTTCGGCCGCCGATACGCGTGCAGATCGCTGCCGCACATACCGGATGCTTTCATTTCGACGACAACCTCATCCGGTCCGGGAGTCGGATCGGGGAACTCCATCAGCTCCAGCTCGCGGCCCCCGGTAAAGACGATTCCTCGCATGGTTCCTCCAGGAGTAAGATCACGGTGCTTCAGGCGTGCGGAACAGCAGCGGGAATGCGCTGTGCACGTGCGGATCCTGCACCGACGGTGCGCCGCGATGCAGATACGATCGGTCCAGCTCGGACCACCGCGTCACTCCCAGCAGCGCCATAGCCACCGCGGTTTCCTGCTCCAGCAATTCCAGCACGCGCCGCACCCCGGCCGCACCCTCCGCCGCCAGCCCATAGCAGTACAGCCGCCCGATCCCGACAGCGTCCGCGCCCGATGCGATCGCCTTCACCACATCGGTGCCGCGGCAGATGCCGCCATCCACGATCACCTTGGCGCGTCCCTGCACCGCCGCCAATACCTCGGGCAGCATCTCCAACGCGCCGCGCCCATGATCGAGCTGCCGCCCGCCGTGATTGGACACGTAGATCACATCCACCCCGTGCTCGCATGCAATCACCGCGTCTTCGGCCGTGGCAATCCCTTTCAGGATCAGAGGTATGCGGTGCCGCTGCTTGAAGTGCCTGACATTCTCCCACGAAAATCCCGCCTGAAACTCATGCCCCGTTGCCGCGGTGCGCCACGGCTTGACGAAACGCGCGGCGATATCCCGCTCGCGCCGAGAATAGGCCGCCGTATCCACGGTGATGGCGAACGCATCATAGCCGGCGCTGATCGCCCGCTGTGCCACGTCATCCACCCAGGCATCATCGCCACGCACATAAAGCTGGAACACCTTCGGCCCCGGCGCCGCCCGCGCCGATTCCTCCAGGCCCGGCTTGGTTACCGAACTCACGATGATTGGTACGCCAAACGCGGATGCCGCTGCGCCGGCCGTGGCGGCACCTCCGTCGTCGAACGATTCCAACGACCCCACCGGCGCCAGCATCACCGGCAGCCGCATGTTCATGCCCAGCAACTCGCGCGAGCAGTCAACCTGCGATACGTCCCGGCACACGCGCGGCCGGAAGGCGATCGCATCCAGCGCGGCGCGATTCCGCCGCATCGTGTTTTCGGTTTCCGTCGCGCCGATCAGATAACCCCAGATATTGTCGGACACTTTGGCGCGCGCGGCGGGAATGAATTCATGCAGCGTCTGAAAATTGCCGGTCGGGTCGGTGAGGTGCACGGCTTCGGGCACAGGCGGTCATCCCCTGGTTCGATCTGCCCGCATCAGGCCCCGGCCGGCCGTTCCCCGCAAGAGGGGCGGTTTGTTGCCATGACCTCCGGCTCCGGCTTGGTCTCCGGCATCACCCGAATGACCAGCAGCAACGCAACGCACCCGGCGGCAGCCAGCACCAGGAATGCCATGCGCACGCCGAACGCATCGGCAATCCAGCCAGCAAGCGTGGTGCTCAGCGTCGCTCCCAGGCTGGCGGCAAGTCCGAACGAACCGATGGCGAGATTGAGAAATCCGGTCCGGCGCGTCAGATCCGCCGCCACCAGCGGCATCATGATTCCCAGCACGGCCCCGCTGACCCCGTCCAGCAACTCGATCCCGACCAGAAAGCCGGGGCCTGGCAGTGTGGCGAACAGCAGCCCGCGCAACGGCAGTGCGGCAAATCCCACGGCCAGCAACGGCCGCCGTCCCCAGCGCTGCGCTGCTCGTCCCAGCCAGGGCGAGAACAGCATCACCACGATCTGCGGCACGATAATGGAAGCCGACGTGGCGAGCCCGACCGCCGAGTTGTGTTCCGCGAGTGCATTCAACGCCACCGGCAGCATTGCAGCGTTGGCGAGAAAAAACAGTGCGATGCACAGAGCGAAAGTGTGCAGATGCAATTCGAAGAACACCTGCCAGGGGCGCGCAGTTCGCTCCCGCGGGTGCAGCAATGCAGGATGATCGGCATGAGGATCGATCTCCCCCGGCCGAAGCAGCATCAGCGCAAAAATGCCCGGCAGTGACATCGCGGCTGTGAGGAAGAACACCGCACGGTGCGACAGATGATACGCCACCGCGCCCAGCAACGCCGCGGCGATCGCGTTGCCCAGCGACGCGTAGCGGGCGTTCGTGCCCAGCCGTTCGCCGAATTCGTTGTGTCCGCACAGCGTCAGTGTCATTGCCGCGATCGCCGGCGTGAGTACCGCACTGCCGAATGCGTGCAGGATCTGTGCGATCCAGACCGGCGCCAGCCCCGGCCACAGCGCCAGGACCAGCGCGCTGATGCCGATCACGCCCAGGCTGACCGCGCAGACGAGGCGCTTGTGGTGAATATGATCGACCAGCGCGCCACCGGGAACCTGGCTCACCACCCCTGCAATCGTGCCGATGCTGAGCGCCAGACCCACCGATTCCTGATCCCAGCCGGATCGGGTCAGATAGACCGCGAGAAACGGCCCGAATCCGGTCTGCACACCGGCGGTAAAGAAGTTGAAGGCGTTGAGGCCGGTACGGCTCCAGATCGAGGTCGCGGGCTCGGCCACCTGGGGCTCCTGCAGGAAAAAAGCCGGGCAGCCACGCTGCCCGATTCTTATTCTACAGGCGGCACGACAGCCTGTCAGCCACAACCGTCATGTGTGGACGGCCTGCCGACCCGATGCGGGAGATTCGCGTCCTGCAACGCCGCAACGCCGGGGAGCGTCTTGCCCTCAAGCCATTCCAGGAATGCCCCACCGGCGGTCGAGACGTAGCTCAATCGCCCTAGCACACCGGCATGACGCAATGCCGCCACCGTATCGCCGCCGCCGGCAACACTGCGCAATCCCGAGCCAGTTGCATCAGCAACCGCCTGGGCGAATGCGGTCGTCGCCGCATCGAACGGCGGTACTTCGAACGCACCAAGCGGGCCGTTCCAGACCAGCGTCTTCATCGCGGCGAGGCGTTCAGCCAACGCAGCGACCGTCGCCGGACCGAGATCCAGGATCAGCATGTCGGAAGGCACGGCACCGACCGCAACCACGCAGGTCTCAGCACCAGGCTTCAGCGCCGGGGCGACCACTGCGTCCCGCGGCAGCATCACCTCGCAGCCGGCAGTCTTTGCCCGTCGCAGGATGTCACGCGCCGTTTCATGCATGTCGGCTTCCTGCAACGACTTGCCGACCGAAAGCCCCTGCGCGGCCAGAAACGTGTTGGCCATTGCGCCGCCGATCACCAGCACGTTCGCTCGGCCGACCAGATTCCCGAGCAGATCGAGCTTGGTGGACACTTTCGCCCCCCCGACCACCGCCATTACCGGGCGCGCGGGATTGCCGAGCGCGGCATCCAGCGCCTCCAGCTCCGCCTGCATCAACCGCCCGGCATAGGCCGGCAACAGGTGCGCAACACCTTCCGTGCTGGCATGCGCCCGGTGTGCCGCCGAGAACGCATCGTTGACATAGATATCACCCAGCCGCGCCAGCGCCGCCGCGAAAATCGGATCGTTCGCTTCTTCCCCTGGGCGGAAGCGGGTGTTTTCCAGCACCAGCACGTCGCCGGGTGCCATACGATCCACTGATTGCTGCGCCGGCACCCCGACGCAGTCTTCGGCAAAGCGCACCCGACTGCCGAGCACCTCGCCCAGCGCCAGCGCGACCGGGGCCAGTGACATCGCCGGTACGCGCTTGCCCTTCGGCCGGTCGAAATGGCTGCACACGATCACCTTTGCGCCCTTGCCCGACAATTCGCGAATTGTCGGGCACAGCCGTTCGATGCGCGTCAGGTCGGTGATCCTGCCGTCGCGCACCGGCACGTTCAGGTCGGCGCGCAGCAGCACGCGTTTTCCGGCGACGTCCAGACCGTCCAGCGTGCGCAATGCCATGCCGGTCAAAGGCCACCGAACAGGGCCGCGGTATCGCCCATGCGGTTCGAAAAACCCCATTCGTTGTCGTACCAGCCCATCACGCGCACCATCTCGCCATCCACCACCGCGGTCTGTGTCGCATCGAAGCTGCAGGACGCCGGGCAATGGTTGAAATCGATACTGACCAGCGGCGCCGTGTTGTACTCCATGATGCCCTTCAGTTCCCCGTCGGAAGCCCGCTGCATCGCCGTGTTCACCTGATCTTTTGTGGCCCTCTGCTTCAGGTTGACGTCCAGCGATACCAAAGAGACATTCGGTGTCGGAATACGGATCGCGGTTCCGTCCAGCTTGCCCTTCAGCTCCGGCAGCACCAGCCCGACCGCCCGCGCCGCGCCGGTGCTGGTGGGAATGGCAGATACCGCGGCCGCCCGCGCGCGATGCAGATCACGGTGCAGCGTATCCTGCAGCCGCTGATCGCCGGTATAGGCGTGGATGGTGACCATGTAGCCGCGCAGGATTCCGAAGTTGTCATGCAGCACCTTCGCCATCGGTGCCAGGCAGTTGGTGGTGCACGACGCATTCGAAATCACCGTCATCTCGCGGGTGATCGTGTTGTGGTTCACGCCATAGACTATTGTCGCATCCACCCCGTCAGCCGGCGCCGAGACCAGCACCTTGCGCGCGCCGGCCTGCAGCAGCGCGGATGCAGCATCCTTGCTGGTGAACAGCCCGGTGCACTCCAGCGCGACATCGACGCCGTGATATGGCACCTTGTGCGGATCACGCTCGGCCGACACCTTCATCGGCCCCCAGACCCGCCCGTTATAGCGCACCGTGATACTGTCGCCGGACACTTCGAGCTGGCCCGGAAAACGGCCATGCACGCTATCGTAATGGAACAGGTGCGCATTCGCCTCGGCACTGCCGAGATCATTGATCGCGACGGGCACGATATCGTCGCGACCGCTCTCGATCATGGCCCGCAGCACCAGGCGGCCGATCCGCCCGAATCCGTTAATCGCCACTTTCACCGACATCGTGTGTTCCCCTGGCTTGCCGGCGCCGATGCACCACGCACGTGCCGGGCGGAATCGTAGCAAGTATTCGCGGCAGGCCGAGAGATACCGGCCAATGAATGCGTTGCCAAGGTGCCCTTGTATCGACCCCTGCTTGTCTGTAGCGTTTCCTGTCTGATAGCGCTCGCGCGGGCCGCCTTCCCTGAAGGAACGGTGCGCGGTACGGCAGGCGTTGCGCGATAAAATATCACGGACGTAAAATATTTCGCCGGG
>DATIMO010000398.1:0-2751 GCA_035475215.1 Acetobacteraceae bacterium
TTCTGCCGACCGAGCCGGATGGCAAGACATTCTATTATGGCGACTACCGGATCTCGAGCGGTATCAAGCAGCACTACTGGCATGAATGGCCATGTTGCGCGGGTACCTATCTGCAAACGGTCGCAGACTATCACAACACGATCTACTTTCGCGACGAGACCGGGCTATTTGTCAACCTGTTCGTGCCGTCGGTGGTGCGCTGGTCGCACCAGGGCCAGGCAGTGTCCTTCCGCCAGGAAACCGACTACCCAGAAGCTGAAACCACCACGCTGACGTTCGACAGCCACCAGCCGGTGTCACTGACGCTGCGCTTTCGCGTGCCCGGATGGGCGCACGATGTTTCGGCCGATCTGAATGGGACTCCATTAACGTTGCGCGCGGTGCCTGGGGAATGGGCGGTCATCGATCGCGAATTCCAGCCCGGTGACCGCATCGGCATCCGCATTCCGATGGCGATCCGGATGGTGCCGGTTGATCGACAGCATCCGGACCGTGTCGCTGTCATGTTCGGGCCGGTCGTGCTGGCGCAGGACGAAGCCTGCTGCCGACGACCCTTCGCCATGCCGCGCAGCACCGATCTGTCACGTCATCTGGTACGCGACGGCGCGGGCGCGCGGTTCCGGTTGCTCAATGGGGTTCCTGAGCGGCACACGCGTTTCCTGCAACCGCTGCACAGCATCCCACCGTTCTGGCCATACTGGGTGTACTTCGATCTGTATGAACCACCACTGTATTAGTGGACCGCTTAGCTCAACTAGATCAGTGCCCGGATCGTCTCCAACTGTTCCGGTGCATCGAATGGGCAGACCAGCAGCGCATCATCGAACCCGAGCTGCTCGATTCGTTTCAGCCGTTCCCGTGCCTCTCGCGGAGTGCACAGCAACGATATCTTGGCATGCGCGATTGCAGGAGTGGTGACCGGATCAGGGCGCAGATCGGTGAAGACATTGGCCAGCACGGCGCGTCTGCCGCCCGCCGCACGATACATTTCCAACCCCGGGTGCAGGTCTTCCCAATTCGAGAAGATGCCGGACGCGATCCAGCCCTGGCAATTTTCGGCCGCCAGCCTGATCCATCGCGCGCTGCGCCAAGCGCCCAGCAGTACCTGCGGGCCGGCTTCCGTGCCGGGCCAAGCCGACAACGCCGGGCCGAATACGGCATGTCCATTCCAGGCTCGTCGCATGATCTCCAGATAGGCCGGCAGGGTCTTGAAACGCCCCTCATAATTGGCCTCCACCGCGTCGAAATCCGCCCTGGTCGAGCCGGCGCCGACCCCAAAGCGGAGCCGGCCGCCCGACAACACATTCAACGACTGCACGCGGTGTGCGTGCTCCACCGGATGCCGAAGCGGAAGCTGCACGACACAAGTGCCAAGCTCGATTTGATGTGTCTCAGCGCAAACCGCTGCGAGCAGGATCAGCGGGTCCAGCGTGGGTCGGCCGCGACCGAACGCATCCGTCACCCAGAGACCGCTGAACCCCAAGGTCTCTACCCGGTGCGCAAGATCGACCATGCGGCTGATCACGAGGCCATCAGGCGTAGGTCGCGGGATCGTCACAATGCCCAGTCTCATGCGTTCCTCGGTGCAGACCTGCGTTCACGACCATCGTAGTACGATACCCGTCGCGCCGTCACCATCCGAACCGTTCGCTCACGTTCGCGTTGCGGCCGCGGAGGGCCACATGGACCGTGATTCGCATCGCATCGATGCGCCTGGCAGGGACGATCGGCACGGCGAAAGCGATGCCGACACACATCAGGCGGATGCCGCGTTTCGCTCGCAAACGGCGAAGCTGGCGGCGGCGCAGCAGGCGGTGGAGGGTGCGCGCGCGCAGATCAAGGCCACACAAGGGCAGCTCGCGGCGGCGCAGGCGTCGCTGCGGCAGGCCGCGGCGGGCGTGGAGAGCGCACGACTGCAGCTATCCTATACGACGATTGTCGCGCCGGTTGCAGGGCGTGTGACGCATCGCACAGTAAATGTCGGCGACTACGTGCAACCCAGCCAGGCGCTGTTCGCGCTTGTACAGGATAATCTCTGGGTCGCCGCCAATTTCAAGGAGACCGAGCTGGCCCGGATGAAACCAGGTCAACCGGTGACGATCCAGGTGGACGCCGTGCCAGGCGTGACCTTTCACGGCAAGGTGGACAGCTTCGAGGCCGGCACGGGATCCGTGTTCAGCGCATTGCCCGCCGAAAACGCCACCGGCAACTGGGTGAAAGTGGTGCAGCGGCTGCCGGTCAAGATCACATTCGATGGCGACGGCTATCACGGATACATGCTTGCCCCCGGCATGTCGGCTGAGCCAAGCGTCAAGGTGCGTTGATCATGGTCGACGACCTGCCACGCTCGGCCGCGGGAGATCGCAGCCCTTGGGTGATCGCCGTAGTGGTATCGGTGGCTACGTTCATGGAGGTATTGGACGTCACCATTGCCAACGTGGCGTTGCGTCACATCGCCGGAAGTTTGGCGATCAGTCTGGACGAAAGCACCTGGATACTGACCAGCTATTTGATTTCCAATGCCATCGTCCTGCCAATAAGCGGCTGGCTGGCAACGGTGCTCGGCCGCAAGCGATTCTACATGACATGCGTGGCCGTGTTCACCGCGGCCTCGGTGGCATGTGCGATGGCCACGTCATTGACGTGGATGGTGCTCGCGCGACTGATCCAGGGTGCCGGCGGAGGAGGGCTGGCGCCCACCGAGCAGGCGATATTCGCCGATACCTTTCCAGTGCGGATGCGCGCTCAGGC
>DATIMO010000399.1:0-8153 GCA_035475215.1 Acetobacteraceae bacterium
CCGCGAAGCCGACAGTCGGTCGATACAGATCGACAAGGCAGGTCACGAACAGGGCAACGCGGGGTTTGGCAGGCATGCGAAAGTTTTAGCAGCCCTGGCCTTGGCTTCAAATGTTCGAGGGCTCGCGCGGCTGTTCCGCGTGGTAGAACAACGCTTCCGCGGCGTTCGCCGCCTGTGTGATCTACCCCACACAGAGGCGCCAGCATTATCCATACGATCCTGTTCGCACTCGTCCTACGGATGGACGGATGACAACGGAGCGCGATATGCGTCACCACCATCTGGACCCGGTGCTGCGTTCGGCCCTGGCACCAACAGCCGTCGCCGTCATGCTGCTGTTGGTCGGCGGCTGGCGCGGCTGGATCGTCCTGCCCGACCCAGGCGGCGACCTGCAGCGCGCCATTGCGGCGCAGGTCGATGCCGAGGATCGCACAGCGTGCGAGCGCTTCGGTTTCCTCGCCGAATCCGATCGTTACCGCGCCTGCATGCTCGATCTGCTGGATCTGCGTCACCGCGACGAGCAGTTGCAGATGACCACAAATTTCTGAACTTGCGTTGAGCTTGCTTTCGTCTTGCACGGGCATGTCGCGAAACCGCGAATGCCGCCCAGGCTGGGCCCCGACCGTCAGAGCTGCCGCCCTGCCGCGCGGTCGCAGAACCTTCGCGCGAAGCGCATAATCTCTGGGGCTTCCCCGTCAACGACCCTGATCGCCCATTCGCGCGGTCCAGGCCGCCAGTATCTCGCGCGCCAGCCGGCCATAATCACCGCCGAAATGATGACTACCCGATGTGCGGACTACCTCGGCCCCTGAGCCGGCCAGCAACGGACAAGCAGATTCCGTTTCGTCCTGCCCATGGAAACACAGCACGATACGCGGCGGGATCCGGGCGAGCGCCGGCGCAACGGGCAAGGCTGCGGCGCTCGGCGGCAGGCCCAGCCACCCACCTACGCGGATCTCGAAATCGGCCGCTTTCTCGAACCCCAGCAGCGCCAGCAGCGCCACCTTCGCGCGCAAATCCTCCGGTAGTTGATCATACGCGAAGGGCAGCACGCCGGCGCCGAATGAATAACCGATCAGAGCGATGCTTCGCGCACCCCAGCGCGCCCCGTAGCTGCGCAGCACGCGCGCCAGATCGGCCCCCGTCTGCTCGGGCGTCTTGCCATGCCAGAAGTAGCGCAGGCTGTCCCAGCCGACGACCGAAACGCCCTGCTCCCGCAGTTGCTCGGCGATGGTCTTGTCGAGGTCGCGCCAACCGCCATCGCCCGAGAGTACCACCGCCAGCCGATCCGATGGGCTGGCGGCCGGCAACTCGATCAGGGGCAGATCGGACACGCTGTCGGTTGGCGCGGGTGCGGCCTCAAGATGCGGCATTACCAGCGCGACCAGCCGCGCCATGTCGGCGGGGCCGGCAACTACCGTCAGGAAGCCTTGGCGCTGCCCACCCGCCGATCGGTCCGGCGGGCAGAGCGGCACGGACAAATCGCCGGGGGGTGCGACCGCGACGGCACCCGCCAGCGTGTTCGGCGGTGCCTGCTCGACGGCGCGTTCAGCCAGCAACCCGCCCACGCCGATCCCGGCCAGGATCGGCGTGGCATAGCGCGCGCCGCCTGCGTTGCGCTGCACCAGCTTGCTCAGGCTGTCGGCGTTCTGATCGAGCCGATGGCACGCAGGCCCGGCGGCATTCAGTCGCGCCAGGTAAGCGACAGTGTCCACCGTGGCCACCAGCGCGCCTTCTGCGGCGAGTTGCTCCGCCGCCGGTGAAGCCGCCGCATTGGCAAACAGAATGACAAGCCCACGCATCGGTCCGCTGGGGTGAGTGATCCCTATCGGTCCGTACACCGCGTCGTTGATTTCGGCCGGTGCGGCCCCGCCGACCGACAATCCCAGCACCATTAGCGCGGCCAACCGGCCGCTACCCCGGCAAAAGCTTTGGCGCTTCACGGCAGGCTGGCGCCCGCAACCACACTGAGCGACAGCAGGGGCCCGAACGTGCCGGACGCAGCAAGGTATCGCGGCTCCCACACCGGATCGAACTTGCTCTTGAACGCACGCAATCCCCGGAAATTGTAGATCCGTCCGCCATGCCGCCAGAGCAGATGCGCCACGCGGTGCCAGTGGGACGCAAGCGGCCCTGGCTCCAGCCCCGCCAGGGGCGCCATGCCAAGGCTCAGGCTGCTGTAGCCGGTTTCCTTCAGGTGCAGAGCAAGGCGCGTGAACAGGAACTCCATCGAATAGGCAGAAGCATCCGGACAGCGCCGCATCACCCCCACCGTTGCCTCGGTACGCGCTTCGGTAGTCATGAAGGTGGCGAACGCAACCGGGCGGCCGTTCTGGCGCAGTAACATTGCCGGTTGCGCGCCCAGGTTGTCCGGCGTCAGTGCCGCCACCGAGAAGCCCTTCTCCCGCATCCGGCGGCCCTGCAACCAGCCATCCGAGATCGCCCGCAGCGCCGGAAGGGCGTCCGCCATCAACGCCGGTGGAACAATCTCCGCCACCAGACCGTCGCGCCCGCCACGCTTCAGCGCGTAGCGCAATCCGGCTCGCGCCGCTCCGCTCAATTCGAAATCGGCGAGTGACAGGCGCGCTTCCTCACCCAGCTTCATCAGCTTGAGTCCGGCATCGAGATACAGCGGCAGGCTTTCGGCCCGAACCTGGTAGAACGCAGCCCGCCCGCCATGCCGGTGCGCCATTGCGACGAATCCGGCGATCAGTTCGCGACGTTCCCCGGCCGGTCCGACCGGATCGTGCAGCGCCACCCAGCAGCGGCCACGCTTGACATACATCAGGAACGCGCGCCGCGACGCGGAGAACAGGAAGCTTTTGTCCCCCATCATCGCCAGCACCGCGTCGCTGCGTTCCTGCGCCCGCACGATCCGTGCCGCCAGCGCGAGATCGGTTGGCGACGGCGGTGCCACTCGGCCAGCCGCCGGACGCAGCAACTGCCAGAACGCGATTCCCGCCGCGAACAGGGCCGCCGCCCCGGTGGCACGCAACGCCCGCGGCGCCCGTTCATCGAACGCAAACTGCCAGCAGAGGTCGTGGCTCCAGGGCACGTCGCGAAACGCGAAGAACAGGATCCAGAACGCCACTACAATAACGATCGCAATCGAGGTGAGCCAACCCACGGTGAGCCGCTGATGCAACAGCGACGCCGGACGATCGAAACGCCGGTGCGTGGCGATCAGCAGGACGATCAGGCACGCGAGCAATCCCGCTTCGAAAAACGCCAGACCCTTCGCCAGCGACAGCCCGAGCCCCGCAACGGCCAGCATCACCGCCATCCACCAGGCTGCATCGAGCCGGCGGAGCAGGCCGTGGGCGACAAACAGCAGCAGCACCCCCACCACGCTTGCCAGAAGCTGCGAGCCTTCAACAGCCCACAGCGGCAGCCCGGCTTGCAGAATTGCCAGTCGGGTCTGAAAAGCTGGTGTCGCCCCGGAAACCACAAGCATCACGCCGATCGCGAAGGTGATTACCGCCAGATAGACCGGTGCGAGTTGTGTCATCCGGCGCGTCGGGCGCTCCGCCAAGCGCGGCGTGAGCCTGATGGCCAGCCCGCGCGCCTCCACGAACGCCAGCAATCCGGCCGATACCAGCAGCGGCAGAATGAAATAGATGGCCCGGTAGGCCAGCAGCGCGGCCACAGCCGCCCCTGGCGGCACCGCGCTGCCGAGCGCGAAGATGACCGCCGCTTCGAACACGCCAAGACCGCCCGGCGTGTGGCCGATCACGCCCAGCAACATCGCCACCGAATAGATCGACAGAAAGCCGACAAAACCGATCGGCGCATCCGGCATCAGGACCCAAAGCGAGACGCCGGCGGCAAGTACGTCGATCGCCACCAGCACGACCTGCACCAGCACCGCCCGCCGCCCCGGCCATTGGCAGGCAAAGCGCCACAGTTTCAGTGGGATCGCTTTCGCCCCACCGACCGCGATCAGCGCGACTGGCACAGCCACCGCCGCCGCGCCGAGCCCAGTCACGACCGGCCTTGGGATCGCCACCAGGTCGGAAATCGTTGCCCCGGCGAGCAGCGCGCCGACGCCACCCAGCAGGACCAGCCCCAGTCCGAAGGTCAGCGCGGTGATCAACGTGAGCTGCGCGACCGTCGCGGTCCCGACGCCGGCCGTGCCATAAACCCGGCAGCGAACCGCCGCGCCAGTCAAGGCACCGAACCCGACCGCATTGCCGAGCGCCGATCCCGCCGTGGCGCCGACCACCAGTGTGGAGCGAGGCACACAGGCGCCGATGGATCGCAACCCGACCGCATCGCGGCCGATCAGCGCCAGATAGCTGATGATGGTCGCCGCCAGTGCCTGCAGGATCACCCCGGTACCCAGCGAGCGCAGCGCGTGCTTGACCGAGTGATAATCGAAGCTCTGTGACAGGTTCTGCGCCACCAGAAGCAGCAGGGCACAGGCGCCCAGCGCAATCAGCGGCGGAACAAACCGGCGAGCTGGCACAATCCAGTGCCGGCGCCAGCGCAGCCGATCGGGCGCGGCCTCAGTCGTTTGCATGGGAATTATTAGCAAAAGTAAAGTCTCGCGGCAGGACTTTCCAATCCGTGACAAGTTTGCACAGTCCGCGTTTCGCTGCAACTGTCACCAGCGGATTGTTGCAATGCGGAATAAGTCGACGGTCGTCATGCCGGGCTTGTCCCCACGGGACGAGCCCAGCCATCCCCAGCACGTGTGGCCTGGTTTCGTGAAGAGAACCCCGCAATGCCGCCGATAAAGCGATTACGACTTCGGCACAACTCGTGAAATGGCCGCATCCAGTAGTTCGACACCCAGATCGATCTCCGCCTCACTGACCGTCAGTGGCGGAGCAATCCGCATCGTGCCGTCGGACGCTCCGGCCCGAACGATATTGGCGGATAGCCCCAGGGTCAGGGCCATATCCGTTACAGCATCGGAAATTGCCGCTGCCGTCCTGCCGCCCGCGGCGGTGAACTCTACCCCAAGCAGCAATCCCCGCCCCCGCACATCACCGATGCAACCATGACGCTGCTGCAAGCCGCGCAACCCAGCCGCCAGACGTGTCCCCATCGTCTGCGCCCGGCCCGCCAGTTCGTCGCGAATTACGATCTCCACCACCTTGCGTCCAACAGCGGCTGGCAGCGGATCATTCACATGCGTGGTGTAAAACAGAAAATCCCGCTCCTCCGCTTCTCCGGCTATAATATCGTTGGTCATGATTGCAGAGAGCGGCAGTCCAGCCCCGAGCGTTTTCGATAGTGTCAGGATATCCGGAACCACCCCGTCGCGCTCGAACGCGAACATCTGCCCGGTCCGCCCGATGCCGGTCTGTGCCTCGTCAAGAATCAGCAGCATGCCGCGAGCCCGGCAATGCGCCTGCAATGCCGCCAGATAGCCCGGCGGCAGGTCCAGAACGCCGCCGCTGCTCAGGATCGGTTCGGCGATGAAGGCGGCAAGGTTGCCGGTGCTTTGCCGGTCCAGTAGCTCGAATGCATCGTCCAGCTCCTGCTGCCAGCTCATGCCGGCAAAGCGCGGACGATACGGATTGGGCGCCGGAATGCCGAACGATCCGGGCGCCAGAGGACCGATTCCCCGCCGTCCCGCCTTGTAGGTCGCTGCAGCGGACCCCGCGGTCATGCCGTGCCAGGACCGGGTGAAGCCGACGATCTCCCATTTCCCGGTCACCAGCTTGGCCAGCCGGATCGCCGCCTCATTCGCCTCGCCCCCGGTGGACAGCAGCATTACCCGCGGCAGGTCGGGCACCAGTTCGGCCAGTGCCTCCGCCAGGTCCACCACCGGTTCCGACAGCATCGAGGAAAACAGATGATCGAGGCGCCCGACAGCATCCCGTACCGTCGCCACGATTTCCGGATGCGAATGCCCCAGAATCGCGCTCATTTGCCCGGAGGTGAAATCCAGCACGCGGCGGCCATCGGCGTCATACAGGAATGCACCCTCGGCGCGGACCGGCACGAATGGTACGAACTCACCGCCATAATTCAGCAGATGCCGTCGCGCGCGGGTCCAGAATGCTGTGGCAGCCGCGGCCGGATGATCATTCATCGGGTGACACCATTCAGGTCAGTCATGGATCGATCCGTGCTTCGGCATAGCCACGCACCACCTCTTTGCCGTCCTGGTTGGTGGTGACGACCTCCAGTTCCACCAGTCCGCCCTTGATTGCCGTCACGGTGGCCTTGCTGTCCAGCGAATCACCGGGCCAGACCTGGTTGGTAAAGCGGACGCCGAATTTGGTCAGCCGGCCGTCGCCGAGGTAATTGGTCAGCATCTTTCCGGTCAGTCCCATGCTGAGCATGCCGTGCGCGAAGACACTGGGATAACCGGCCACTTTCGTCGTGTACACCTCGTCCGAGTGGATCGGATTGTAATCGCCGGACGCGCCGGCATACTGCACGATCTGGGTGCGGGTGAGATTATCGACCACACGCTCCTGATGCGTGTCGCCGGGCTTCAGCTTGCTTGCTTGCAACGCCATTGCCGCCCCCTTTCAGCCCTGATCCACCGGACGTTCGGTGGTCACGCCGACGCTGCGCGCGGTGATCACCAGTTCTCCGTCCTGGTCGCGATATTCGGCGATACGCTCGCGAAAACTAAGCTTGCCGGCACGCTTGCTTTCTTTTTCCCAGGCTTTGCCCTGCTTGATCTCGACGCTGAGTACGTCGCCGGGCCGCAGATGGCGGTGATATTCGAAATGCTGTTCGGCGTGCAGCCCGCCGGAGGAGGCGGCTTTCTCCACGCCCGACGGGGTCTTGCCGGATCCGAACCACGGCTCTCCGGATTTCGGCCGCAGGTGATAGTCGGGATCGAATTGCGCCACGGCTTGCGGGAACGTGGGCGGAGCGATGATCCCGCCGGCTTCGCTCTTCTGTGCCGCCACCGCATCGTGGTAAACTGGGTTGGTATCGCCCACCGCCCGGGCAAACATCATGATGTGTGAGGCCTCGACGGGCATGGTGATCTTCGCCAACGCTCCCTCCAGCTCGGTGTCCTGATTTGCGTGACCCTATCAGGCCGACAGCGGCCGGAACAAGGTATGGTGCGCGGCCCCGCGCCGGCTAATCCCGAAGGTGGGCGGATACGTCCGTGCGTTGGTGCAGGATGCGGATGATCTCGATGTGGTGGTCGGCCTGCCGGTAGAAGATGAAATGCGACCCTACCGCCTGTTTGCGATAACCGGGGCTGATGTCGTCCACCGTGCGGCCTTTCGAGGGATCGGCTGCCAACGCCTCCATCATGTCGATCAGCGCACCGGCATACCGGTCGGCCTGCGCGCGGACCAATTTGCTGCCGAATAGCGCCAGATTTCTTCAAGGTCCCGGCCAGCGCGTGGGGAAAGCCGGTAGTCACCCATCCTGCGCCTTCGGGCCGTGCATCCGCGCAAAAAACGCCGCCCGGTCAAACGGCTGGGGCGGGCCGCTATCCTCGCCCTCAATCAGCGCGGCGCGAAGGGCGGCAAGCTTGGTTTCGTGTTCTTCGAGCAGGCGCAACCCGGCGCGGACAACCTCGCTCGCGGAGCCGTAGCGGCCTCGCGCTAGCTGGCTGTCAACAAAGCCGGTGAAATGATCGCCAAGGGAAATGGACGTGTTCTTGGTCATGCCCGCGCCTCCAATTATTCTACCAATATATACCAAATTTCGGTAAAACAGCAAGCGGCGCTATTTCTGACGGAAGCAGGACGGGTGCGGATACAACACCTAGTGCGCCGGGAAAGGGTGCGGGATAATTCCCCCTGCGAATCGGCTATGCCCGCGTGTCCACGGACGACCAGAACCTTGCCCTCCAGCTCGACGCCTTGCAGGCGGAGGGGGTGCGAGCGGGTGTTTCTGGATACGGCTTCCGGGGCGAAGCCGGATCGGAAGGGATTGGCGGCGGCGCTCGACGCCTGCGGCTCCGGCGATGTGCTGACGGTCTGGAAGCTCGACCGGCTGGGCCGGTCGAGCTTGACTTGGTGGGGCTGGTGGAAGCCCTGAGGGCGGTGCTGACCGGGGCAGGGGCGTCTATCGACACCACAAAGCCCGAAGGGCGGTTGTTCTTCGCCATGTTCGCGGCACTTGCTGAATTCGAGCGGGAATTGATCCGCGAACGGACGCGAGCCGGGATGAAGGCGGCGAAGCGGCGCGGGCGTCACGTGGGCCGTCCGCGCAAGCTCGGG
>DATIMO010000400.1:0-4802 GCA_035475215.1 Acetobacteraceae bacterium
TCTTGTAGAAGGGATTCGACTTGTCGAACATGCGCTGAAAACTGAACACCACGTCATCGGCGTTCATGTCGCGCGTCGGCTTGAAGCTGGCGTTGGACTGCCACTTCACCCCGTGCCGCAACTTGAATGTGTAAGTCAGCCCGTCCGGGGAAATAGCCCACGATTCCGCCAGCCCCGGAATCAGATCCGACCCGCCGATCTTCATTTCCACCAGCCGGTCGGATGTCTGTTCACTGACATCGAAACTGGTATTGGCGGTACTCAGTTGCGCATTCAGGAAATTCGGGCTCGCTTCGGTGCACACCACCAACGTATCGGCGTGCGCCGCTCCCATCGCCACCGCCAACCCAAAAGCCGCCAATCCAACCCGCGTCATAATTCGGTCTCCCCCTTGGCCGCGTCATGCCCGGCAAGCGCGGTGTCCCGTATTACCCCGGTTGCTGGCGCACGGAAAGCGCGGCGCCTCAGCGGATCCCGGTCAGCCCCATCAGCCGCTGACGCAGTTCCGGCGTACATGCAACGATCGGATTGCCCCGTGTCAGCCCGTCGCCGGCCAGGTAGTCGTTGGTCCAGCCGCCCGCCTCCTGCACCAGCAACAGCCCGGCCAGCACATCCCAGGCATTGATGTGCAGCTCCACATACGCGTCATTCACTCCCGCCGCCACATCGGCCATTCCCAGCGCCCCCGAGCCATGGCGGCGGAATTCCATGTCCGCGGCGATCAACCCCTCGATCAACGCTGCATAGGCTGCGATCGGACGCCGGCTGGACCACCCGACCTCGATCACCGGCCCCGCCCCATGCCTCAATCCGCTCACGTGGATCGGCGCGTCGTTCAGCCATGCACCAGAGCCGTGTTCCGCCACGAACAGCCGATCTTCCGCCGGCGCGCAGATCACGCCCAGCTCCACCCGCCCCTCGACAACATAAGCCAGCGACACGCACCAGCGCGCCGTGCCATGGATGAAATTCGTGGTTCCGTCGATCGGATCGACCACCCACAAGCGCGAAGCTGGCTCGCCACCCCCTTCCTCGCCCAACACCGCTTCGCCGAACCGCACGCTGATACGATCGCGCACCAGTTGTTCGACCGCATGATCAGCTTCCGTACAGAAATCCAGCGGATCTTTCGCGTTGATCACGCCAAGCGCGCCGCGCATTCGGCAAGCAAGCGCGCCTGCGTCCCGAGCCAGCGCGGTCGCGAAGCTCCGGCGTTCGCTCATGCTGCCGGGTCCAGCGGAACCAGACTCACCCCGTCTTCGGCAAAACTGATCCCGACCACCGCGTCCGGCGACCGCGGCCGCCGCACATTCTGCTCCACCACGAACAGCATCACCGCCGGGTCTTCCAGTTCCATGTCGTATTCCATGTAGTGTCCAATATAAGCAGCCTTGCGCACCCGGGCGGTCATCCCTCCCGGTGCGTCGGTGATGCGCACCGACTGCGGACGCACCGCAAGCAGTGCCGGTCCGGCGCCGAACCCGCCGCGTGGCAGCCGCATCGTCACCGGTCCCACACGCACGGAAGCTGTCGGTCCGGAGGCATCCTCGACCACCACCGGCAGCAGATTCGCATCGCCGATAAAATCTGCAACAAACCGGCTGGCAGGTGCCTCGAACAGCTCGCGCGGCGCCCCGTCCTGCGCGATGCGCGCATTGTTCATCACGATGATGCGGTCCGAAACCGCCAACGCCTCCTGCTGGTCGTGGGTGACATAGACCACCGTCAGCGCCAGTTCCTGCTGCAGCGCACGAATCTCCTCGCGCACCCGCCGTCGCAGCTTGGCGTCCAGATTCGACAGCGGCTCATCGAACAACAGTACCTGCGGCTCCAGCACGATGGCGCGCGCCACGGCCACCCGCTGCTGCTGGCCGCCGGAAAGTTCGCTGGGCAGCCGCTTCTCGTACCCAGTCAGTCCGACCAGAGCCAGCTTGTCGGCGGCCAGCGCGACCGCCCGCGCGTTCGGCATGCGTGCCGCCCGCAACCCGTAGCAGACGTTCTCCAGCACACTCATGTGCGGAAATAGCGCGTACGACTGGAACACCATGCTCACGTCGCGTTCCGCCGCGGAACGCAAGGTCACATCTTGACCCTCGATCAAGACCTGCCCGCTGCTCGGCTGCTCCAGTCCGGCGATCAATCGCAACGTGCTGGTCTTGCCGCAGCCGGACGGGCCCAGCAAGGTAACAAGGCTGCCGCGAGCAATGGCGAAGCTGACCGAATCCACAGCGGTGACCGCGCCATAGCGCTTGACGACGTTGCGCAACTCCACCGCCGGCATCATGCCTGCACCACCGCCAGCGCCTGACCTTCAGCCCGCGCCGCTGTCCGACGTCCCAGCCGGCGCTCCCCGACCACCATCTGGATGCCGAGCAGCACCAGCATCATCACAATGATCAGCACCGCGGCATAGACGATCGCAACGCCGTATTCGCCTACATCGGCGCGCCCGACAATATAAACGGTCGCCAGATTGAAGCGCCCGGTCGCCAGGAAGATGACCGCGCTGACCGCCGTAACGGCGCGGACGAAACTATAAGTCATGGCGGTGATGATCGCCGGACGCAGCATCGGCAGAAGGACACGCCGCAATGTGCCTGGCGAACCCGCGCCGAGCGACAGCGACGCTTCGTCCAGGCTTCGATCGATCTGAACCAGATTGGCCAGCCCGGCCCGGATCCCCACAGGCATGTTGCGGAACACGAACGCAAGCACAATGATCGTGCCGGTTCCCGTCAACTGCACCGGCGGGACATTGAACGCCAGAATATAAGCAATGCCGATCACCGTGCCTGGGATCGCGAAACTCATCATCGCCAGAAACTCGAACGCCCCGCGGCCGGCAAAACGCTGCCGGTCCAGCAGCCAGGCAATCAGCACCCCAAGCGCAGTCGTGAACGGCATCGCAATCAGCGCCAGCTCTATCGTCGTGATGAACGATGACCAGGCCGAACCGCTCAGAAACCAGCCGCCCACACCCCGCTCGATCGAAAATGCGGTCCAGAAGTATTCCAGTGTCGGTGTGTTGTCCCGACCGACGGATTCCACGAAACCGCCAACCAGGATGATCCCGTACACCGCGACAGTCAGCAGCAGCCAGGGCACGATCGCCAACGCGCACGCGGCTTGCACGCCGGACGGCAGCGGCGACGGCAAACCTGCATCGCCCTTGCCGGTCACGGTCGCGTAGCTGCGTCGGCCGAGCCACGCGCGTTGCGCCAGAAACGCCGCCAGTGTGAACGCCAGCAGCACGATCGCCAGCACCGCCGCGCGTCCCTGATCATGCGCGGCACCGACCACGGCGAAGAAGATATCGGTCGAAAGCACATTGAAATTGCCGCCGATCACCAGCGGATTGGCGAAATCCGCCATGCTCTCGATGAAGCCGATCAGAAAGGCATTGGCCAACCCTGGACGGATCAGCGGCCAGGTCACTCGGCGGAACGTCCGCCACGGCGTGGCTCGCAGAGTCTGGGAGGCTTCTTCCAGACTCGGGCTGACACCCTGCAGCACCCCGACCAGCACCAGAAACGCGACCGGCGTGAACGCCAGCACCTGTGCGATCGTGATCCCCGGCATGCCATAGATCCAGCGGCTGCGCGGCAGATCCAACGCCTGCGCCGCCCAGACCGTCACCACCCCGGCGCGGCCGAACAGCAGAATCAGCGCCAGCCCGATGACGAATGGCGGCGTGATCACCGGCAGAATCGACAAGGCCCGCAACAGCGGTTTTGCCGGCATCTGCGTGCGCAATGCCACCAGCGCAAACGCCAGCCCGAGCAGCGTGGTCAACACCCCGACCAGTGTCGCCTCGGCCACGGTGTTCCACGCCACCCCGCAGGATGCGCCGCGACCCAGACAGCCCAGCCCCCAGATCGACGCGCTGAACAGTTTCACCACGAAAAGCTGCGGCGCGAACCCACCGTCGTTGTCGCGCACCGCGGATGCCAGCACGCACAGCACGGGATACACCACGAACACCGCGATCAGCCCGACAGTCAGCAGCAGCGCCCCGGTCACGAACACGTCGCCCTTGCAGACGCCACGCTGCGCCAACCCGCAGGCAAGCAGCATGACGCAGGACAGCGCATACGCCACCGCGCCCCAACCCAGCGCCGGCTGCGTCGGTCCGGCGCCCGCAATGCTGGTGATCCATGCAAACGCCCAGCCGCGATGGATGATCAGCAAGCCCTGCAACGCGATCCAAGTCAGCCCGCCGGTACTGGCGGCAATCAGCAGCCGGGGCCGTCGCGCAACCACGGCGGCCGTCGCCAACAGCAGCGCGATCGCCAACGGCCACAGCCAAACGCGCCCGGCAAACAGCGCCGGCGCGCCGGTCCCATACCAAGGCAGCACCACCAGCGCCGCCCATCCCACCACCACCCACGTCACTTCTCCCGCCCCGCGGGAGAGGTCGACGCGCGCCGCGCGGCGGGTGAGGGCCACGCCTATTTCGGCGCGTTCTTCACCTCGCTCGTCCACCGGTCCAACAAATGCCGCCGCACCGCCGAGGACCCATACTTCGCGAAATCATACTCGATCAGCTTGATCTTGCTCAGATCGGGCGCTTCCGGAGGTACCGGCGTCGCCTCGTTCGACGGAATCTGGAAACTTCCGGTCTTGGCCGCGATCGCCTGCGCCTCGGGCGTCAGCGCCCAATCATAGAACTTCTTCGCCTGATCCGTATGGGCAGCGCCCTTGATCAGGCTCATTGATCCGATCTCATACCCGGTCCCTTCGCATGGCGAGACCACCGCCACCGGCTTCTTATGCTCCGCCACATCGATCAGGTCGTGCTGGAA
>DATIMO010000401.1:0-5641 GCA_035475215.1 Acetobacteraceae bacterium
CCAGTTCAGCATCTCGCCGTACCGGTGTATCACCCGATCGAAGAGCTCGCCGCTGCGGCGATAGAAGCGGCCCTGCTGCGCCTCCGGGGTGTGGCGCAGGAACTTGGCGGACATCATCGGCGTGAGCGTCAGCGACACCACCGCGGATACCACCACGGCAACCGACAGAGTGACGGCGAATTCGCTGAACAGCCGGCCCACCACGCCGGTCATGAACAGCAACGGGATAAATACCGCGATCAGCGACACGGTCAGCGACATAATGGTGAAGCCGATCTGTCCGCCGCCGCGATAGGCGGCTTCCAGCGGGCGCATGCCGGCTTCGATGTAGCGCACGATGTTCTCGATCATCACGATTGCATCGTCCACGACGAAACCGGTAGCGACGGTCAGCGCCATCAGCGACAGATTGTCCAGGCTATAGCCCAGCAGATGCATGATCCCGAAGGTGCCGACCAGCGACAACGGCAGCGCAACAGCCGGGATGAAGGTCGCGCGCAATGAGCGCAGAAAAGCGAAGATCACCAGCACAACCAGCACGACGGCCATGATCAGCGTGATCTGAACGTCGCGTACCGAGGCGCGGATGGTCTCGGTGCGGTCGGTGACGATGCCGATCTTTACCCCCGCCGGGATGGCGCGTTGCAGCGCCGGCAGCGCGGCTTTCACCCGCTCTACGGTCTGCACGATGTTGGCGCCCGGCTGACGCTGGATGTCCAGCACCGCCGCCGGCTCGCGCTTGCCGTGGTCGAAATACCAAGCGCCCACGCGATCGTTTTCCAAGCCGCTGACGACGTCGCCCACCGCCGACAGCCTTACCGGTGCACCGTTGCGCCAGGCAATGACCAGGTTCTGATACTGGTCGGCATTGATGAGCTGATCGTTGGCGCCGAGCGACACCGCCAGGCGCGGACCGTCAAACCCGCCCTTCGCACCGTTGGTATTGGCATTGGCGATCGCGGTGCGCACGTCTTCCATAGACAGTCCGGCCGCGGCCAGGCGCGCCGGATCGACCCGCACGCGCACGGCGGGCCGCAGCCCGCCTTCCACCGTGACTTTGCCCACGCCGTCGATCTGCGCGAGCTTCGGCTGCAGCAGCGTATCCGCAGCGTCGCTGGCCTGCTGGATCGGCACGGTGTCGGATGTCAACGCCAGGGTGAGGATCGGCGCATCCGCCGGATTAACCTTGGAGTAAGTGGGCGGATAAGGAAGATTGGCCGGCAGCGTGCCAGACGCCGCGTTGATCGCCGCCTGCACGTCCTGCGCTGCCGAATCCATCTGGCGATCCAGATCGAATTGCAGCGTGATCTGGCTGGTGCCCTCGGAACTCTGCGAGGTCATGGTCGCCAGACCGGGAATTTCGCCAAGTTGGCGTTCCAACGACGCAGTGATCAGGGTGGAGACGGTCTGCGGACTGGCGCCCGGGAGCTGGGTCGTTACCTCAATAGTGGGGAAATCGACCTGTGGCAGAGCGGAGACCGGCAGCGCGCGATAGCCCAGCGCCCCGGATAGCAGGATGGCGATCGCCAGCAGCCAGGTGGCGATCGGCCGCGCAATGAACGGGGCGGAGATGCTCATGAGGCGCGGTGGCGGCGTCCGCCGGCGCCCGGCGCGACGGGCTGGGCAACGTTTGGTGCGGCTACGCCGGCCGCCGGCGCGATCTCGATCTTCTTGCCGTCGGTCAGGCGGGATGCGCCGTCGGTCACCACCCGGTCACCTGACTTCACGCCGTTGGTTATGATCGCAACCTGTTCGTCCTCATGACTGACGGTAACATCGCGGCGAGTCGCCGTGTCGTCGGCGTTCACCACATAGACGTAGGTGCCGTTCGGTCCCTGCTGCACGGCAGCGGGCGGTATCACCGTAGCGTTTTCTGCCGTCGCCACTTGCAGCCGCACCCCGACGAACCCGCCCGGCCATAATTTGCTGCCGGCGTTCGGGAATGTGGCCTTCAGCTTGATCGTGCCGGTGGTCTGATCGACCGTATTGTCCAGCACGGCAAGCTGACCGCGGTCCAGGATGTTGGACGGATTCTGGCCGGCACCCTGAGCATAGGCTAGCACCGCGGGTGTCCCAGCCTGCATCGCGGTTGCCACCGCCTGCAACTGCTGCTGCGGCAAGGTGAACACCACAGAGATCGGGTGAAGCTGGGTCAGCACAACGATTCCGGTGGCGTCCGAGGCATGCACGATGTTTCCGGCATCGACCTGCCGGATGCCGGTGCGTCCGTCGATCGGCGAGGTTATTGTCGTATAGCTCAGATTGGTTTTCGCCGTATCGATCTGCGCCTGATCCTGCTGCGCCAGCCCGGTGAGCTGTGTGACCAACGCGCGCTGGGTCTGCGCCTGCTGCTCCGAGGCATATTTGTTGGCGACCAGCTTCTCGTAACGCGCCAGATCCACTTTGGCGTTGGCAAGCTGCGCCTCATCCTGCGCCTTCTTTGCCATCGCCTGATCGAGCGCCGCCTGATAAATGCGCGGATCGATGCGGGCGAGCACGTCGCCCTTGTGCACGTCCTGCCCTTCCTTGAAATCGGCCTCGATCAGGGGCCCATCCACCATCGGCTTGATGGTAACGGTGTTGAACGCCTGGACGGTACCAAGACCATCCAGATAGATCGGTACGTCCTTGGTGCTTGCGGCGGTCACCAGTACGGGCACGGGGCCGTTTCCGAACCGGCCGGCTTCGGGTGCTTGCGGCTTCTTTGCCGGCCACAGGAAGATCGCCGCGCCAATACCGGCCAGCAAGAGCACACAGAGCAGCGCCATGCCGAACCGCGATCGGCGAGATGCCCTGGTCTGGTTTAGCGGTTCGAGTCCGACGGGATCGCGGGTGCCGATATCCATGTGATCAGGCGGCCTCCATTCGGTCCCGCCAAGCCTTTGCAGATTGGGGTCCGGGGTCGGTGTGGCAATTGCTCATCGTACGTTTCCCCCCACCGGCAGTGCGATCGCCCCCGGCAGCAGGCCGGGCGAAAGCCCAGGGAACTGGTCTTGGATCGGGCCGGATGGTTGTACCCATCCGCCGCCGAGGGACTTGTACAGACTGAGCAGAGCAAGGAAACGCGACAGCCTGATCTGCGTCAGGGCGTCCTCGTCATTGTAGAGTGTGAGTTCAGTGTTGAGCACCGTGGTGACATCGACCGTGCCGGCGGCGAGCTGCGCGCGGGCGATATCGGCGGCGCGGCGGGCAGTGTTCACAGCCTGCTGCTCGGCTGCCTCCTGCTCGGTTGTGTAGCGCCAGGCGATCAGTGCCGCTTCCACGTCGGTGAAGGCCTGCACCACGGCTTTCCGATAGTCCGCCAGAAGCTCCTCATAGCGCCCCTTCGACTGTTCCAGTTGCCCGCGCAACAGCCCGCCGTCGAACACCGGCTGCAATGCGTTGGCAGCGAGCGAGGCGACGATACCGCCCGGAGTGAACAGCGAACCCAGCGCGGCATTGGCGAAACCGCGTTGTCCGGTGAGCTGGATGGTCGGGAAGAATGCGGCGCGCGCTGCCTTGATTTCGAAATTGGCTGCAACAAGCTGCGCCTCGGCGCTGGCGACGTCCGGGCGGCGGGCCAGAAGTTGCGACGGCAACCCAGGCCAGACGAATGGCAGCGATAATGCTGTCAGCGTGCCGGGCCGTACCGTAATGCGCTCGGGCGGCACGCCGACCAGAATGCCCAACCCGTTCAGTTCCGTTTCAAGCTGGTTGCGGAACGCGGGGATGTTGGCGCGTTGGCCATCGACCAGCGCCTGCTGCTGGGCAAGATCGAGCGCGGTTGCGGTGCCGGCGTCCAGCCGGCCTCGGATCACCGCGAGTGTCTGTTCCGATGCGGCGAGATTCTGCTGCGCGACCGCAAGTCGATCGGCCAGTGCCAGAGCGGTGAACCAGGTTTGTGCGACATCGGTGACCACAGCCAGCGCCATGGTCTGCTGGTCGAACCGACTGAACACGGCGGATGAAACCGCTGCCTGTCGCGTGGCGCGGTTCTTCCCCCAGAAATCCGCCTCATACGCAACATTCAGCCCAAGGTTGTAGTTGTGCTCGTTAATGGTGCGGGTGCTGCTGCCGCCACCCGCGCCGAAGCTGCGGCTGCTCAACCCGATCTGCGACCAGCTTGCCCCGGCGGTTGCGTCCAGCGATGGCAGCAACGGTGCGCCGGCGATGCGCACCTGCGCGTCGGCCTGACGAATGCGGGCGATCGCTGCCGCGATATCGAAATTCTGCACACGCGCCGCCGCGATCAGACCGTTCAGTTCCGGGGAGTTGAAGCCGTGCCACCAGTCTTGCGTGGGCCATGCGGCGGCCTGTGTTGTCGCGGTGGCACGGAACTGCGGCGGGATGTCCAGTGCGGGTTTGTGATAATCGGGGCCGAGGCTGCAACCAGTCAGCAGCAGCACGGTGGCGATTGCCATTCCGCGACGGCAGGTTGCACCGTCATGGCCGGCGAAGGCCGGCCATCCACGCCTAACTTTCGCGGCAGGAAGACGTGGGTGCCCGGGACAAGCCCGGGCATGACAAACTACCGGAGCCCGGGCATGACGGATTACCGCCGCTCGGGCAGTACGGGCTCGGGCCAGGGCCGGGACGAGCATTGGGGTCGAAAGGCCGAACCTCATGGCCGCGGCATATTGGCAGGCATTGTAACGCCGGTGTTGCAGCCGGGCGGAAACGGATGAAGATGCCGATAGCCAGACTTGGACAGCGATCATCCGGAGGACATGATGGAAACACGTGCGCGCGGTATGCGGCTGGATATCGCCGGGTATGAGACGGTGATGGAAGGGGCGGACATGCGAGCATCCGTGCTGACGCTGGCGGCCGGCCAGTGCGTACCATGGCATTATCATTCGGAAATCAGCGATCGGTTCTTCTGCCTGGACGGACCGATGGTGGTGGAAACCCGGGCGCCCCGCGCGACGCACGAACTCGCTGTCGGGCAGAGCTGCGTTATCCCGCCGAACACCGCGCATCTGGTGCACGGAAAAGATAACGGACCGTGCCGATTCCTGCTGCTGCAGGGTGTCGGCGTGTACGACAATGTCGCAGTCGGCGGCTGAAGCAATCACGGCCTGCCGCGGAACCCGGTGGCCACAACGTAAAGCTCGCTCGATTGCTTCCGGCTGGCCGGTGGTTTGGCGTGGCGCACGCGGGCGAAACGCCGCTTTATCTGCTCCAGCATGGCGCGTTCCGAGCCGCCCTGGAGCACCTTGGCGACGAAGCCGCCGCCCTCGGCCAGCACCTCCAGCGCGAACGCCAGTGCCAGCTCCGCCAGAGCCATTATCCGCAGATGGTCGGTCGCGGCATGGCCGGTGGTGTTCGGCGCCATGTCCGACAGCACCAGGTCGGCAGGACCGCCCAATACAGCCCGCAACCGCTCCGGCATGTCGGGTTCGCTGAAATCGCCCTGTATCAGTGTCGCGCTGGGGATCGGATCGACCGGCAGCAGGTCCAGCCCGATCACCAGCCCGGCATCGCGCCGGATCGCCACCTGCGTCCAGCCGCCCGGCGCCGCGCCCAGGTCGATGACACGCGCGCCGGGCCGGATCAAACCGAACCGCTCATCAAGCTCGATCAGCTTGAAGGCGGCGCGGGACCGCCAGCCCTGTTGCTGCGCTGCCGCGACATAGGGATCGTTCAACTGCCGGGCCAGCCA
>DATIMO010000402.1:0-11395 GCA_035475215.1 Acetobacteraceae bacterium
GTCTCTCGATTTGCTCCCTCCTTACACAGGAGCGGCGACAAAGGGTCAATGCTCTCGGAGACTGTCTCATTAGATAGATGCGGGATTACGTTCGGAACTGAAGCGCCTGAGTTCATCGGCGCTTCGCTCAGGTTGGGGAGAGGCCGGGATGTCAATACTGATAATCGGTACCGGACAGGAATTCTCGACCATCAGCGTGGCAGTCGCTGCTGCATCGCACGATGGCTACACAGTGCAAGTCGGGGTTGCCCCCAGAGTGACCAGCAATTCGTTTTGGAATTTCTCGCCGGATTCGATTCTGCTCGGGCCGGCCAGTATGTCGAATACCACTTGGCTTACGAGCAAGCCGCGGCTTGCTGTCTCGCATCCCTGGTCCTGATCGCATCGCGCCGATCGGAACCACTGGGGCCCGACCCAGCAAGACCTGCCGCAACCGACAGGGGGCAAAGGGGAGCCAGAACAACCGCGTCGCTCCCAGGAGCGGCTTATGTATCAGTTTATTGATATCCGGAACGTAATTGGTACAGCTTTGTGAAAACTCCGGTAAAAATGCGAATCGAAAGCTTATGTGGTTGACTGCTGCCTCAAGATTCCGTGATTAGGAGGGCGGATTTACTGGAGCCTCGTAACGTTCCTCATTCGTTGTGGAGAAAAGAGGATATGGCAACGCTAACCGTGGGTGTCGGCAAGGAATTCTCGACCATCAAGGCGGCAGTCGCCGCATCGCACAATGGTGACGTGGTGCAGGTTCAGGCAGGCACCTACAAGAACGACTTCGCAACCATCAGCACGAGCATCACGCTCCAGGCCGTTGGCGGGCGCGTCAACATGGTGGCGACCATACCACCGCCCAATCTGAAGGGGATGCTGACAATCGGCACGACTGGCTCGGCGCCGGACGTATCGATCACCGGGTTCTCCTTTTCGGGTGTGCACATAAAGGCTGGCGCCGGCGGCAACGGCGCGGGCATTCGCTATCAGAGCGGCAACCTGACGCTCAGCCAGGACTGGTTCCATGGCAACCAGGACGGATTGCTGGCCACGCCATTCGTTACTGATACCGGAAGCATCACGATCGACCACAGTGAGTTCGGCTTCAACGGCAGCGGCACCGGGCAAACTCACAACCTGTATGTCGGCATGATCGGTTCGCTGTCGATCACCAACAGCTACTTCCACGATGCCAAGGTGGGTCATGAAATCAAGAGCCGCGCCGAGGTCAACACCATCGAGAACAACCGAATCTTCGCCAACAACGGGACGGACAGCTACTCGATCGACCTGCCGAATGGCGGCCGGGATATTGTTTCCGGCAACGTCATCGAAAAAGGATTGCATAGCGAGAACAACAAGATGATCGCATTCCTGGAAGCGCCAGGCAGCGGTGATCCGCACGTGGGCTCAGATCAGGGGCATTGGGGTGCTTCCAGCCTCATGATCAGCGGAAATACTTTCGTAAACGACAAGGCGTCACCGAACACCATCGGGTTGTGGAACGCCAATACCATGCCCCTCATGCCGACGGTGGCCGACAACTCCTTCTGGAACATCTCACCAGCATCGGCGATCTCGGGCCCGGCCAGCATGTCCGGCACGAACTGGCTGACCAGCAGACCGATACTGAGCACGGCGCATCCCTGGTCCTGACCGGGCCCAGTGTCCCCGAATCGGAGCTTCGCCATGATGAATGGTGCCCGATTTGGGGCACTAGCTTATTGGTTTCGTGGCCTGCCTATCCCGGAAATTCGATCATGCCCTAGCGTGCCAGATCCAGAACTGCATCCAGCAGCACCTGTGCGCCATGCGCCAGGTGCTCGGGGATGGTATATTCGCGGGGGTTGTGGGTGATGCCGTCGCGACTGGGCACGAACAGCATCGCGCTGGGACACAGCGGTGCGATCAGCACCGAATCGTGACCGGCGGCGGCGATAATGTCGCGCGTTACAAGCTGCCGCGCCGCTGCCGTGTCGCGCAGCAGCGTGCCAAGTCGCGCATCGAATGCGACAGGTCCGAACGTGGCATACGGATCCGTGTCGATTGCAACGCGACGACGGGCACTGATAGCCGCCATGGCAGTTCGCAGTTCGACTTCCAGGGCGACCGCGCTCTCGGCCAATTCATGCCGTACATCGCAATGCAGCCGCGTGATGGCGGAAACGGCGCCGCGCGCATTCGGAGCGTTGTCGATCCAGGTTGCCGAGGCACGGCCGAGCGGCTCCGCTGCCCGGCCAATTCGCTCGACCTCCAGGATGATCTCGGCGGCGGCGGCGAGGCTGTCGCGGCGGCGGTCCATGGTGGTTGGGCCGACGTGACTTGGCTCGCCGGCGATGGTCAGTTGCAGGTAGCGGGCATGCATTGTGCCGGTCACGATGCCGATGTCGGCGGCTTCGGCCTCCAGAACGGGGCCTTGCTCGATATGCGCCTCCAACCAGCAGGTCCAACCGCGCGGCGACGGCGTCAGCGGGCCGGCCTGACCGCTTGACCGCAACGAGTCCGAGACGGTGACGCCCTGGTCATCGGCGATGGCGAGTGCGGCTTCCAGCGTCATGTTGCCGGCATGTACGCGGCTGCCCATCATGGCGGGTCGGAAGCGACTGCCTTCTTCGTTGGTCCAGTTGACCAGTTCCAGCGGCGCTCGGGTGCGATGGCCGGCGGCATGCAGCACGCGCATCACCTCCAGGGCGGCGAGCACGCCGAACACGCCATCGAAGCGGCCGCCCGTCGGTACCGTGTCCAGGTGGCTGCCGAATGCGACCGCGCCGGTGGTCTGATCCGTGCCCTCGCGGCGAAGGAACATGTTGCCGATCGCGTCCTGCTCGAATCGCAGGTCAAGGGGCGCACACCAGTCGCGCAGCAGTGCGCGCGCTTCGGCGTCCTCGGCCGACAGCGCCTGGCGGTTGCTGCCGCCGTCTGCGGTGGCACCGATCCGGGCCATGTCCATGTGCGTGGCCCAAAGTCGGTCGGCATCGATGGTGGGGATGGTCATAAGTCAGCCTCCATGATGGCGTTGATGCGCCGGCATACGGCCTGCACGGGAACTATCGAAGCCTGTCCGATATAGGTTGCATGTCGCGCGCGGTAATCGAACACGACGCCTGAGACGCGACCGTTCGGCTTGATCGGCACCTGAAACGGCCAACTACGAACACGACGCGTTGTCGGCGCCACCAGCCAGCGCATATCGGTTCGCCAGATTGAACGCGCGCGAACTGAGCACGAGCACCGGTCGCTCTCCGCCCTGCTCGCGCCCGGTGTATGGGTCGAGCACCATGCACACGAAATGGCCGCGCGCCGGCGGCAATTTGCCCCAGCCTGCCTAGCGGCTAAAAGAACAGCATGTAGCACGCCGCCAAAGGACAAGCTCTGATGCCAACCTCGGTCGAAACGGTGATCGAAGCCGCCCGTCAGTTCCTTGGCGAGCGCATCACCACCAACGCGGCGCTGCGCGACCACCATTCGCATGGCCAGGACACCCAGCCGCCGCATCTGCCCGACGCCGTGGCATTCATCGAGACCAACGAGGAAGCCGCGCGCCTGCTGGCGCTGTGCAACACCAGCCATGTTCCAGTCGTGGCCTGGGGCGCCGGAACGTCGCTGGAAGGCCACGTCACGCCGGTGCGTGGCGGCATCACGCTGGATCTGTCGCGCATGATACGCATCATTCAGGTCAGCCAACTGGATATGGATTGCCGGGTGGAAGCCGGCGTGACACGCAAGCAGCTCAATGAGCATCTGCGCGACCAGGGCCTGTTCTTTCCGGTCGATCCCGGCACCGCTGACTGCACGCTGGGCGGCATGTGCGCCACGCGCGCCTCCGGCACGAATGCGGTGAGGTATGGAACCATCCGGGAGAACGTGATGGGCCTGACCGTAGCGCTGGCCGACGGGCGTGTGATCCGCACCGGCGGGCGCGTGCACAAATCCGCCACCGGCTATGACCTGACGCATTTGTTCATCGGATCCGAAGGCACGCTGGGCGTGATCACCGAGATCCAGCTTCGGCTGCACGGCATCCCGGAAGCCACATCCGCCGCCACGTGTCAGTTCCCGACTCTGCGCGATGCGGTGGAGACCGTGATCACCATCATGCAGTCAGGCATCCCGGTGGCGCGGATGGAACTGCTGGACGAGGTGCAGATGGAAGCCTGCATCGCGTACTCGAAGCTCATTGGATTGGAGCCGTTACCAAGCATCTTCTTCGAATTCCACGGCACGCCGACGGCCGTTGCGGAACAGGCGAAGCAGGCTGAGGAAATCGCGACCGGCTATGATGCCACCGGCTTCCGCTGGGCCACCGATACTGAGGAACGCAACCGGCTATGGCAGGCACGGCATGACGGATTGTGGGCGGCGCTGGCGATGAAACCCGGCCACAAGGGGCTGGCGACCGATGCCATCGTGCCGATTTCCAGGTTGAACGAAGCGATCCTTGGGGCCAAGGAGGATATCGCGGCGTCGGGCCTGTCCGCTCCGATCGTCGGCCATGTCGGCGACGGCAATTTCCACACCGTGATCCTGGTGCCGCCGGAACCGGACGGACTGGCCCGGGCCTGGGAGCTGGACAAGAAGATCGTCGGCCGCGCGCTGGCGCTGGGTGGATCCTGCAGCGGCGAACATGGTGTGGGGATCGGCAAGCGCGAGTTCATTCTGCAGGAACACGGCCCGGAGGCGATCGCAGTGATGCGATCGGTGAAACAGGCGCTCGATCCGCGGGGGATTCTGAATCCGGGCAAGCTGTTCCTGAACTGACGCGGAATGGACGCAAGCGCCCTTGGGTTTGCTGCTCAGAACCATGCGCCCGATACCGCTTTTGGATGGCAACTTGCTATCGAGCCGCCGCAGCCGCCAACCTGGACCGCGACGGAACCGGCCGCAACCCTCGTTGCTGTGATGTTGTTGAAGGAATAGGCGTTCAGCGGGTCCTGCGTGACCTTCACGCTTTCCCGGAACGCATGGACTCGCCGCCCGCCGTAGTTGCGTTCCAGCGCCCGATCCGGGCAATTGCACCCAATGACTGCCCCGGAACCCCGCGCCAACCCGATCCTGCTCGGTCACGAAGCCGCCGAAGCCAAGCTGCTCGACGCGCTGTGTTCCGGACGCATGCACCACGCCTGGCTGGTCATCGGCCCAGAGGGGATTGGCAAAGCCACGCTCGCCTACCGATTTGCCCGCCGCTTGCTGGCGGGTATGCCGGCAAACAGCCTAGCCCTGGACCCGACCGATAAAGTGTTCCGCCGTGTCGCCGCTGGTGCGCACGCGGATCTCCACACCGTCGCCCGCAGCATCAACCCGCAAACCAAGAAGCTGCGCAGCGAGATCGGCATCGACGACGTTCGTCAGGCATCCGACTTCCTGCGGCTTACGGCCGCCGAGGGCGGCTGGCGCGTGGTGATCGTCGATCGCGCCGACGACCTGAACCGCAACGCCGCCAACGGACTGTTGAAAATACTGGAAGAGCCACCACCCCGCGCCGTGCTGCTGCTGGTCTGCGCCGCGCCGGGGCGCTTGCCCACCACGATCCACAGCCGCTGCCGCCGCCTGCGCCTTACGGCGCTGCCCGACGCGGCCATGATGACGCTGCTCGCGACCTACCTGCCGGACACGGCCGAACCCGAACGCTCCCGGCTGGTCGCGCTGGCTGGCGGCTCCCCCGGCCGCGCCTTGCTGCTGGCCGAGGCGGAAGGCCTCGCCCTGTCCGCAATGGTGGATGAGACCCTCGCCGCCCTTCCAGATCTGCCTGCGACCCGCGCCCATGCAATTGCCGACAAGCTCGGTCGTGACGAAGCCGCGTTTTCCACTTTCATGGACTTGCTCCGGGCCGCGCTGGCCGACGCGGTCCGCGCCGCCGGGCGCAACCGCGCCGACCCCGGGCAGGCGCGCATCGCCGCCCTGCGTCCCCTTGCTGCATGGTCCGACGTGTGGCACGCGCTCACTCGGCTGCAGGACGAGACCGAACGGTTCGCGCTGGACCGGCGCCACGCGATCATTTCGGCACTCGCGCTGCTGACCGAACCCGTGCAGGCGTTCCCATGACCAACCGATACTACGTCACCACGCCGATCTATTACGTGAATGGCGCGCCGCATATCGGTCACGCCTACACCACCGTTGCCGCCGACGTCATGGCCCGCTTCAAACGGCTGGACGGTTACGACGTGTTCTTCCTGACCGGCACCGACGAGCACGGCCAGAAGGTGGAGCGTGCCGCCGCCGAAGCCGGGCTCGACCCGCAATCCTTCGTTGACCGTATCTCGGCCGATTTCCGTGACGTGGCGGAAAAGATGGGCGCCTCGTTCGACGTGTTCATCCGCACTACGGAACAGCGTCACAAGGTGTCCTGCACCGAACTGTGGAAGCGGCTGGACGCAGCCGGGCAGATCTATCTCGGCCACTATGAAGGCTGGTACGCGGTGCGCGACGAGGCATTTTATGACGAAGCGGAGCTGACCACGCGCCCGGACGGCAACAAGGTGGCGCCGTCCGGTGCGCCAGTCGCCTGGGTGCGCGAACCGTCCTATTTCTTCAGGCTCAGCGCCTGGCAGGAACCGCTTCTCAGGTTGTACGAAGAACAGCCGGATTTCGTCCTGCCGCCGGGGCGACGAAACGAGGTGGTCAGTTTCGTGCGCGGCGGGCTGCGCGACCTGTCAATCAGCCGCACCAGTTTCACCTGGGGCATACCGGTGCCCGGGTCGCCCGACCACGTGATGTATGTCTGGCTGGACGCGCTGAACAATTACGTCACCGCCTGCGGCTTCCCGAATGAAGCCGACCCGCGCTGGGCGTTCTGGCCCGCCGACCTGCACCTGGTCGGCAAGGATATCATCCGCTTCCACGCGGTCTATTGGCCGGCTTTCCTGATGGCCGCCGGCCTGCCGCTGCCGAAGCGCATCTCGTCCAACGGCTGGTGGACCGTCGAGGGCGAGAAAATGAGCAAGTCGCTCGGCAACGTCATCGAGCCGCGGCAGTTGGTCGCGACCTATGGGCTCGACCAGGTGCGCTACTTCCTGATGCGCGAAAAGCCGTTCGGCGCAGACGGCACGATCAGCGACCAGGCGCTGGTGACGCGGATCAATGTTGATCTGGCGAACGATCTCGGCAATCTGGCGCAGCGCACGCTGACCCTGGTGGCGCGCAACGCCGACGCACGTTTGCCAGGAAGGGCGGACACCAGCCCCGAGGATGCAGCACTGCTGGAAGCCGCCCGGGTTCTTCCGTCCGCTGTGCGTGAGCGGCTGGACCGCCAAGCCTTCCACGAGGCGCTGGAGGAAGTCTGGAAGCTGGTCCGTGCAGCCAATGGCTACATCGACCGGCAGGCGCCCTGGGCGCTGCGCCGCACCGATCCGGCGCGCATGGGCACCGTGCTGCGCAACCTGGCCGACACGCTGCGAGTGATCGCCACGGTACTGCAGCCCTTTATGCCGGGATCGATGGCCCGCATGCTGGATCAGCTTGGGGTTCCGCCGGACGCCCGTATGCTCGCCGCCCTCGCGCTGCCGCTGCCCGACGGCACGCCGCTTCCGGCACCCGAGGGGATCTTCCCGCGTTTTGTGGAGAAAGGCTGAGTACGAAACGTGATCCGGCCTTTCGCCGTCATGGCCGACTCGAGGACAAGCTCCGGGCGGACGGCCACATCCATTATGCACAGCTCGAAGACGTGGATGCCCCGGACCAGCCGGAACGTGTCGGACTTCAGGCCGATTGCCCGTCACTTCTGGTGTTGTGCCGGGCACCGCCAACCCGTACCGGCGTGCCGCCATACGCACGCCTCGGACCAGCAATAGTGCTCGTCGATTCCCACTGTCACCTCGACTACTACACTGACGCCGAAGTTCCGGCGGTGTTGTCACGCGCCGCCGCCGCTGGCGTCAGCGAAATGGTCACCATCGGCACCACCATGGAACAAGCCGCTCGGGTGCTGAAACTGGTGGAAACCCACCCCAATGTCTGGGGCACTATCGGCGTGCATCCGCATCACGCCGCCGAAGCTCCGATTCCCGATCCGACCACGCTCGCTGCACTTGCTGAACACCCCAAGATCATCGGGATCGGCGAATCCGGACTGGACTATTTCTACGACCGTGCCCCGCGCGACGTGCAGCAGCAGAATTTCCGAGCGCATATCCGGGCGGCACGGCTGGCTGGCCTTCCTTTGGCCATTCATGCCCGCGATGCCGATGATGATATCGCCCGAATTCTGCAGGACGAACGCGACACCGGAGGCAGCTTCACGTTCCTGCTGCATTGCTTCAGCTCGTCGAGGCAACTCGCGGAGTTTGGGATAGGCATGGGCGGCTACGTCAGCTTTTCCGGCATCCTGACTTTTCCGAAATCCACGGAACTCAGACAGATCGCCGCCGATCTGCCGGCCGAACGGCTGTTGGTCGAAACCGACGCCCCATACCTGTCGCCGGTACCGGTGCGCGGCAAGCGGAACGAGCCGGCCAACGTGACCCACACCGCCGCGGTGCTTGCAGGAATCCGAGGCCTGTCGAATCAGGGCATCGCCGAACTCACCACCGCCAATTTCCTGCGCCTGTTCAAGAAAGCCGACTGATGCGCGTGATCCTGCTGGGCTGCGGCGGCTCGGCCGGCGTGCCGATGCTCGGCGGTGGTGACGGCTCCGGCAATTGGGGCAGATGCGACCCGGCAGAGCCGCGCAACCGTCGCACCCGCAGCAGCATCGTCGTCGAAGGCGAGGACGGAGCCCGGCTGCTGGTCGATACCTCGCCCGATATGCGAATTCAGCTTCTCGCCTGCCGCATCCCGCAAGTCGATGCAATCCTGTTCACCCATTCTCACGCCGATCACATCACCGGGCTCGACGACGTCCGCATCCTCAACCGCATCATTGATCGTCCCCTCGAGGCGTTCGGCACCGCGCCGACCCTGCAGGAACTGGGCACCCGTTTCGACTATGCGTTCCGTCCCTGGAAGCCGCCGGGTTTCTTCCGCCCGGTTCTGGAACCGCGGATCGTCGAGCCCGGGCAGGAGATCGTTGCAGCCGGCATGAACATCCGCCCGTTCGCGCAGGATCACGGCAACCTGCAAACCCTCGGGTTACGGATGGGCTCGTTCGGCTATTCGACCGACGCGGTCCGATTGGATGATGCAGCGTTTCAGGCGCTGGCCGGGATCGACACCTGGGTGGTGGGCTGCTTCGGCCTCAGTCCGCACCCGACGCACGCCCATCTCGACCGCGTGCTGGCCTGGGCGGCGCGGGTGGGCGCGCGGCGAACCGTGCTCACGCATCTCGGCACGGATATGGACTGGGAGTGGATGACGCGGCACCTGCCACCAGGCGTCGAACCGGGTGCGGACGGGATGGTGCTGAACGTCGGGTGAAGGGCCTGAGGGAAAGCAGGCGCCATTTGTTGCAATCCAGACCCTAACCCCGCACGACCCGCCGCATGACGGACAGCGCCTCCTCGATGTGCGCTGCCGTTACATCCAGGTGCAGGCAGGCGCGCCCGCGGAACCGACCGGATGTGGAGACCAGCACGCCTTCCGTTCGCAGCCTTGTGGCGAACTCCGCGGCGGAGAAACCGGTGCCCTTCGTATCGAAAAAAATCAGGTTGGTTTCTGGCGTTTCCACCTCCATCCCGGAGATTTGCGCCATCCCGCGCGCCAGCACGCGCGCATTGGCGTGGTCTTCTGCCAGCCGGTCGATGTTGTGGTCCAGAGCGTACAGGCACGCGGCGGCACAGATGCCACCCTGACGCATGGCGCCGCCCAGCCGCTGCTTCCAGCGCCAGGCCTCGCCGATGAAATCCTTCGACCCGCACAGCACGGCCCCGAGAGGTGCCGCCAGTCCCTTGGTGAAGTCCAACCAGACGCTGTCGTAGCCTTCAGTCAGTTCGGACGCGGGGGTTTTCAGCGCGACAGCGGCGTTCAACAGGCGGGCACCGTCCATGTGCGTGGCCATGCCATGTGCATGCGCACACTCCGCCACGGCGCGGAGCTGCGCGGCCGGCCAGCACGATCCGCCGCCGCGGTTGGCGGTCTGCTCGACTTCCACCAGGCGCTGCGGGGGCGAATAGCGGCTGGGGTGGCGGATCGCCGCTTCCAGAGTTTCGACCGTGAATTGGCCGCGATCGCCGGTCAGCCCCTTCACCATCACTCCGGCAATGGCGCTTTGCGCGCCGGCCTCGCTGGACAGGATATGCGCGGTTTCATGGGCGAGCACTTCGTCACCCGGGCGGCAGTGGGTGGCGAGGGCGACCTGGTTGCACATGGTGCCGGAGGGCATGAACATCGCCGCTTGCTTGCCGAGCAGCGCGGCGACGCGGTCGCACAGCGCCCAGACAGTAGGATCGGAGCCGGCCTGTTCGTCCCCGACTTCGGCCGCCGCCATGGCTTCTTTCATGCCGCGCGACGGTTTGGTTTGCGTGTCGGAAGATAGGTTGACGCGAACGGGGACGGAGAAGTCGAAGCGTTGGGGTTCATAGGACACGGCGTTTCACTCCGGCTTGGCGGCGGGTGTTTCGTGTAGCACCAATCGCGTGTGCCCCCAACACGGAGCACGCGCTAGTCATGGCAGCGCCGACCTGCGCCGCACTTCCGCTGGAAGGCGGGTTGGCGCACGATGCGCGCCGCCCCGCCAGAAGGAGCTTGGTGTTGAAGTTCAGTAATTTCCTGTTCCCTGAAAGCCGCGATCCGGCGCGCGACGGCGCGGTGATCGACGAAACGCTGGCTGAAGCGCAGCTTTCGGACGAACTTGGCTTCGATGTTCTCTGGCTGGCCGAGCACCATTTCGACGGCATCTGCGCCTATGTCGATCCGGTCAGCTTCGCCGCGGCACTGGCGATCGCAACGAAGCGGGCGAAGATCGGCTTCGCGGTAGCGCAGATGTCGTTGCACCACCCGATCCGCATGGCCGAGCAGTTGTCGCTGATCGACAATATCAGCAAGGGCCGGCTGATCGTCGGACTGGGGCGCGGCACCGCGTACAACATCTATGATTACCAGGGATACGGGATCGACCCGGACGAGGCGCAGGCCAGGCTGGAAGAAGCCGAGGCCATCCTGTTCCGTGCCTGGTCCGGCGATGCCTTCGAACATGCCGGGCGCTTTTGGCACTTGCGCGTGCCCGGGTTGCGGCCACAACCGTTCAGCCGCCCCCACCCGCCGGTGATCCGTGGCGCCTCCGGTGAAGCCTCGATGGTCGAACTGGCGCGCCAGTGCCGTCCTTTCCTGATGAACGTCCAGTCGAACGAAGTCACCCGCCAGCGCTTGGACCTTTATCGCCGCACGTTGCGTGAACAGGGTAGCGACGAAGCCGCCGTGGCAGGCTGCGTCGATCACTGTTGGGTCTGGCGCAATGTGGTTGTCGCGGAAACCGACGCTGAAGCAGCCCGCATCGGCATTCCCGCCTTCGAAGCGATGCAACAGCAACGGG
>DATIMO010000403.1:0-7280 GCA_035475215.1 Acetobacteraceae bacterium
ATTGACCGAGCCGATCCGATCCGCATGCAGCAGGAAGGTGCGGCCCGGCACGTTAGAGGTCAGCACGGGCGGATTCTCCAGCCCGGTGAACTGCCGTTCGGCGTGGCCCGCGGTGGTCGCCGGAAGCAGCTCGATATACGAGCCCGAGATCAGCGTATCGAGCCCCGAGATGCTGCCGGCAAACAACCGCGGCGTCACGACCCAGAACCTTGCCCCATCAATCAGGAAACGCTCGGCCTGCCGATTCATCTCGACCGTTACAACCACGTGCGACGCATCCTGCGAAAGCGCCACACGCGTCACAAGGCCCATATCGACGTCCTTGTGTTTCACGTGCGACTGACCCGCCTGCAGCCCCTCGCCGCCTTCGAACGTGATGGTGATCGTCGGGCCCCGCTTGGACAGCGTGTTCCACGCCAACCAGCCGCCGATCAGCGCAGTGACGATCGGGATCAGCCAGATCAACGAAAAATGGGCGCGCCGGTCCACGCGGGCGCGGACTGTCGCGGTGGGATGGCTCACGGTGGACATCTATCGCCTCAGATACCGCACGGCCATTGCCGCGGGAAGCAGCAATCGGTGCGGGCGTGTGGCCATGCACGACCGGCAGGTTGATCGGATCAATCCAAAGTCTCGATCAGCACCGCATCCTGCCCGATCGGCGGGATCCGCCCGCCGGCAGGAGCCAGCAAATGCAGCACCACCCCCTGCGCGTTCTGCAGCCAGAGCCCGCCGGTGCCTTGGGCCGGAATGATCCCGGGCGGTGCCTGGCGATAGGTCCCTGGAAAACGGGGGAGATCATCGAGGCGATAGGTCTGGCCGGTGGTCTGCAGAACCGCGATTGCGTCGCCGCCGACCCCAAGGCCGGCGATCGTGAAACGGTGCGCCTTTCCCCCGAGGTACACGGTTCCCGTGCCGCCGCCGCCGGAATTCGAAAGCGATGTCTGGTTCAGCTCAATATGTCCGGGTGACGGCAACGCCGGCGGCACTGTCGGCGCCGGGTTCACTGCGCAACCTGCAAGTGACACAGACACCGCTGCCGCCAGCACGGGCGCCAGCAACCGATAAGCTTTCGCGATCCCCGCCCTACTTCTGTACGTACGGTCCGAAGACGCGCCCGCCGCCGCCGGCACGCGGTCCAAGGAATTCATTTCGTCTGCCACTTTCACCCGAATCCTGCTTCGGTTCAGCTTGCGCGGTCCATTTCCAGCCGGTAGTTGCAGGCTGGTTGCGGATTCTGCACCAGACCTGCGAAATGCGTGCCCTGAAACTGCCCGGACAGGTAAACCCGGCCGAACACCGTCTGCAAATGGCCATCCGGCTGCGCCCAGCCTTCAATATTTCCCAGTTCCACATGCCCGCCGGCCACCTTCATCGGGCTGACCGGTATATTGCTAGAACAAGGAAGACCTGGATCAGTGGAGTACCCCGTCCCGTGATACGTGCCATCGAACGCGCTGGTGGTGGGCCCTCGCGGTCCGCACGCGGCCGGCAGCAGGGTGACCCCAAGCAGCGATCCGAATATCAGTCGATTTGTCATGATATGGTGTGGATCCTCACGCAATCAGGCTGCTTGCCCCAGCGCCACGCCGGCAGGCAGCCGGCGTCATTCGACGATTGGGCACCATGCCGAGGTGCAGGCCTATGCATATTCGGCAAAACAGGACCTTCAAGTCGCAAATTTCGGCGCGATTTTAAGTCTAGTGTCCCGAATCGGAAGTTCGCCATGGTGAATGGTGCCCGATTCGGGACACTAGCTCATTGTTTTTCGTGGCCTGCTTATCCCAGAAATTCGAAGCCGAATTTCTGGGGCAGGACACTAGGGCCTATCCGCCGGACAACGCGCCCACGATATACACCTCGTCACCATCCTTCAGCGACGTCCCGACATCACGCGCATCAGTCTCATTGACAAAGAACCGTACGTGCCGACGAGGGCGATCCTGCTCATCCACGATCCGGAACCGGATGCCCGGGAACCTTCCGTCGAGATCGTCCAGCAGCTCATGCAGTGTCGCCCCGCTGGCGTGCACCGTGGATAGGCCACCGGTGTACCTGTGCAACAGCGGCGCCAATCGCACCTCGATCATCGTCACACCAACGCGGCTTCGACCGCGTAGATTTCCGGCAGGTGCTCCGCGATGCAGCGCCACCGCTCCCCCTCATCGCTGCTCGCCCACAAAGACCCGCCGGTCGTCCCGAAATACAGCCCCACGGGATCGAGCGTATCGGCACCGAACGACTGGCGTTTCACCGTGAACCAGGCCTGCTCACGCGGCAGTCCCTGATCGAGCCGCCGCCATTTCTCCCCGGCATCGCGCGTCGCATACACCGCCGGCCGACCGCCCGGACTGACGCGCGGCCACACCGTGGAACCATCCATCGGGATCACCCAAGCGGTGTCAGGATCGCGCGGATGCAGCGCCAGCGGCAACCCGATATCGCCGATCTCTGCCGGCATGCGCTCACCGATGCGGGTCCAGTGCTCCTCCGGCAGGTCCATGCGATAGATGCCGCAATGGTTCTGCTGATACAGCCGGTCGGGCCGCAATGGATGCAGCATCACCCGATGCGGATCCTGGCCATAGTCGGGGTACTGGTTGGGCAGGAACTCCGCCAATGAGCCGCGGTTCAACGGCCGCCAAGCCGTCCCCTGATCATCGGTGACGAAAACACCGCCGCTCGACATCCCCACATACATGCGCCGCTTGTCGCGCGGATCGATCAGGATCGAGTGCAGTTTCGGCCCATCCGGCGTGCCGTCCTGCTCGCCGCCAGTCCATGTATCCAGCATCGGATGGTCATTCAGGCCGGCGACGCCGTTCCAACTCCGTCCCCCATCTTCGGACCGGAACAGACCCTGCGGCGACGTTCCGGCGTACCACACCCCCGGTTCGCAGGAATGGCCGGGCGTCAGCCAGAAGACATGGTCCACGGCACGCTTGCGCGTCCCCTCCGCGGCTTTTGGAAATCGCGGCGGTTGCTCCGCCTCCTGCCAAGTCGCGCCGAAATCCGACGAACGGAACACGGTTGGCCCGAGATGGCCCGTGCTTACGGCCATCAGCATCGTTAGCCGGTCGCGCGGATCGAGCACGACATGATGAATCACGTGCCCGAGAAAATGCGGCCCATCCATCCGGAAGTCCCTCCGCGCCGCATCGCCGTGCAGCACGAACGCCCCCTTGCGTGTTGCCACCAGCAGCATCAGCCGGCCCGGGTCGGCCTGCATCATCGGATCCTCCATTCTCGGTTCACGCAGGACGAACGAGCGATGCGCATCCCGACACCAGCCGACAACTTATCGCTCCGTTCCCTCATGCCAGGTCCGGCCATCACGCTCGATCAGTGCGATCGCCGCCGTCGGCCCCCAGCTTCCGGCCGCATACGGGCGCGGATGATCAGCTCGCCCCGCCCACGCGTCCATGATCGGTTCCACCCAGCTCCAGGCCGATTCCACCTCATCGCGCCGCATGAACAGCGTCGCGTTGCCGCGCACGGTATCCATCAGCAGCCGCTCATAAGCGTCCGGATAGCGAATGCCGAAAGTCTTTTCGAAACTGATGTCCAACGCCGTCGGGGTCAATCGCAGCCCGCCAGGTCCCGGTTCCTTGGTCATCATCTCCAACCGCATGCCTTCTTCCGGCTGCAGGCGGATCACCAGCCGGTTCGGCTCCAGCCCGACAGCCTCGGTCGGAAAGATGGAGAACGGCAGCGCCCGGTACTGCACAACAATTTCGGAAACCTTCTGCGGCAGGCGCTTGCCGGTGCGCAAATAGAACGGTACGTTGGCCCAGCGCCAGCTTCGCACCTCCGCTTTCAGGGCAACGAACGTCTCGGTGCCGCTTCCTGCCGTGTCACCCAGATCCGCCCCCAGATCTGCCAGATATCCTGGGACTGGTCGGCCATCCACGGCTCCTGCCGTGTATTGTCCTCGCACCGTCAGCGACGAAACCTCATGCGCCAGGATCGGACGCAAGGCGCGCAGCACCTTCAGCTTCTCGTCGCGCACACGGTCAGCATCCAGCGAAACCGGCGGTTCCATCGCCATCAGGCACAACAATTGCAACAGATGGTTCTGCACCATGTCGCGCACCGCGCCCGCATGATCGTAATACGCACCACGTCCCTCCAGGCCGACGGTTTCCGCCACCGTGATCTGCACATGATCGATCACGTCGGTGTTCCACAGCCGCTCGAAAATCGAGTTGGCAAAGCGCAGCGCCAGCAGGTTCTGCACCGTCTCCTTGCCGAGGTAATGATCGATGCGGAAGGTCTGCGCTTCGGCGAAGACCTCGCCGACCTGATCGTTGATCTCGCGCGCCGATGCCAGATCGTGACCGATCGGCTTTTCCAGCACGACGCGCGACAGCGGCGTGTTCAGGCCGTGCGCCCCGATATTGCGGCAGATCGGTCCGTAGAGGTCCGGCGCCGTCGCCAGATAGAACACCCGCACCCGCTCGGGATCGAGCACCCCCGCCAGACCTTCCCAACCTCCATCCGCACGGGCGGCATCGAGACGCCGGTACGACAGCAGCTCCAGGAACCGCTGCACCATGGCCGGATCGAGTGCCGCCGCATCGACGTGCTGCTCCAGCGCCGCAACCGCCCGGTGCCGAAACGCATCGTCATCGAGCGCCGAGCGGGCGGCGCCCACGACGCGTGATCCCACCGGCATCTGGCCATCGCGGAAACGCCAATACAGCGCCGGCAGCAGCTTGCGCAGGGTCAGATCTCCGGTGGCGCCGAACACCACGCAATCGAACACCGGAACCGGAATGATCTTCGCGGCCATCTTCGCAAGCCTTCTGGAGGATCCGCCCCATCATGGCCCGCGAAGCATGCCCTGGCGAATGCGAGCGGCCGGCCATCTGTTCTTCGCGGCTCGGACAAGCCCGAGCATGACGGATTACCTGCGTTCGAATACGGCCGCCCGCGCGGCAAGTAAAGCCAAACCGGACAGCCGGGGGCGATCCACACAGGACCGGGGCGGCCAGCAACCCGATGGCCACCGCACCGTTCTGCCACTGTGAGCAGTCCGGGAGCACCCCGTGCAAGACCGCGTCCGCTTGTCTCGCTTCGTCAGCGTCGGACGTTCGCCGCCCGGAATTGCCGAACTCGTCTGGATGCAGCGGCATGGCATCCGGGCCGTGCTCGATCTGCGCACTCCACTGGACCGTGCGGACCCGTTGTCATCTGACGCGGAAGCCCAGGCGGCTGCCGCGCGCGGCCTGTCGTACGCCTCGCTCCCCACAGCGACGACGGAACTGAATGACGAGATGCTCGACCGGTTCGGGGCCGTCCTGAAAAGCCTGCCAAAGCCGGTCCTTGTCCACTGCAGCAGCGGCCGTCGCGCCGGCATGTTCGCACTCACGCACGTGGCGCTCGAGCAGGGCGTGCCGGGCCAGTCGATGCTCGAAATGGCCCGCCGCCTGGACGTGATTTACGGAGACTCGCACCTGCAAGGCGGCTTTGCCGGTTATATCGATCGGCGGCACCAGCCGCCGGCCCGCTGACGCGACGCGCCGGCGCGCTGCGGCGCCACCGAAGAACGACCGCCATTCTCGAACCGCAGCCAGGGCCGCCCGACGATTGGCCCGAGCCGGACCGGTCGGCCACGCCTGCCGCGCCTCCAGGTCCAGCCCGCGTCGCTTCGCGGCAGGCGGTGAATGCGGCGGCACTGGTGGTGGCGGGCACGGTCTGTGGGATGCTGCTGGACCGACGATTCCTTATCGTGCCGCTGCTGACGCTCGGTTTCCTGGCTATGCGGCCCATGCTGCCGCGCCTGCCTGAGTTGGCGCGGGAGGGACAGTCATTGGCCGACTCGCCCGTTTCGCAGGATGAGATAGAGGCACTCAGTCGGCGGCTTCACGAATTGCAGACGGCCTGAGTAGAACAACCGGTTACACGGCGGGCGCCGAGAATTCTCGGAGGACGATGGAGCAAGCGGTCATCGGTCTGGATCTTCAGTCCGGTTTTTCCGGTCGCGGCCGCTGCGGATGTTCCAGATTCTCCCGGCCGGCGCGCGTGCCTCCGAGGCGGTCGGCCTCGGCGGACTCCGGGGTGCGCGGCTTCTTGTGGTTGCCGGTGTTCTGCTGGTCATCGGTATGTTGTACGTCGGCTTCCGTATGCGGCTGCTTCATTATCCGCTCCTTGCGTTGGTGCCGTCTCGAAAACGCCCCGGCCAGCCCAGGTTTCCCCGGCAACCGTCGGTGCCGTTGCATCGTTGTTGCCGCACCAGGGCAAGGCCATGCGGATGCTCACCCATATCACCACGGATCGGGTTCGGACGATCATTCATCTCGCCGATGTCGCGGCCGATGCCGCCGACAGGTTGGCCAACCGGATGGTGAAGGCCGACGTCAGCCGGGAGGCGCAGGGTGGCGCAATGGTGCATCGTTCGCCGCGCGGTGACGCGGAGCTGGCGGACCTTGAGCCGTTACGTGGAAGCTCGATGTCCGAGCCGCTGCAGCGTCTGGAAGCCGCGATCGGCGCGCTCAGCCCGGAGGCGCGGCAGGAACTGCACGCGATCTTTCTGGTCGGGCGCGGGGAATTCAGCGCCCGCGAATGGGACGAAGCGTTGGAGGCAGCGGCCGCGCGCGCCAACGAAGCGGAGCCGCGCATGCTCGCCGAGCGGTCGAGCCTCGGCCCGCAGCTCTCAAAGGGACTTTATCAGCTCAAGCTGTCTTGAGCGTGATCGCTCGAGACGGAATCGCCGGAAGCGTGAAGCACGCTCTTGAACCAAGGCGGAAGCGGACCGCCATCACAACAAACGTTGATCATCGCGCAATTCTGTCGCGGCGATGCCATGTCTTGAGCGCCTTAGAACCAGGAGACCGCGATGAGTGACAAGATCGAAGGCATGGCCCGGGACACCGCTGGGCGGGCGCAGCAGAGCTTCGGCGAGGCTGTCGGCGACATGAAGACGCAGGCCCAGGGTATCTACAATCAGGCGAGTGGCCAGGCGCAGGAACAGGCTGCCCGGCTGAGTGAGGTAATTCGCGATCAGCCACTGACTGCCGCTCTGATCGCGCTTGGGATCGGCTACATCCTTGGTCGCCTGACTGCCTGATTAGCCGCTCGTCCCACGGACCCTCCGTGTGGGATCTGCGATTTTTACCATAATGGCCGGCAAGTGTCGGCCATCCGCGTCGATGCTTCGCAACTCGGAGCCGTGGATGCCCGGGCCAAGTGCGGGCATCCGCGGACATGACGGATTAACTCGACCCGGCTCGAGTTTCGCCGCGTCGTCAGTCTGGACCATGATTGCTTCAAGTTGAAGC
>DATIMO010000404.1:0-1757 GCA_035475215.1 Acetobacteraceae bacterium
AAGCCACACCCGACGATCGCCTCGCGGAAATTCCGGGCATCGTGCCGCCGCTGGACGCGTTGCCGGTCGGCTGCCATTTCGCCCCACGCTGCCCGCGCGCTGATGCACTGTGTGAAGCGCAGTATCCTCCCTTCGAAGAAAAATGCCCCGGCCATTTCGCCGCCTGCTGGCACACCGATATCGATCGCGCGGAGGGCCGACATGGCGGTGATTGAGGTCGAAGGCCTCAAAAAGCACTTCCCGATCCGGCGAGGCTTCCTGCGCCGTGTCGGCGGGCACGTGTTCGCAGTCGACGGCGTCAGTTTCAGCATCGAGCCCGGGGAGACGCTCGGATTGGTGGGCGAAAGCGGCTGCGGCAAATCCACCGTCGGGCGGTCGGTCATGCGGCTGATCGAGCCGACGGCCGGCACGATACGATTATCCGGCAACGACATCACGCGATTGCCGAAGGGAGCGCTGCGGCCATACCGGCGGCAGATGCAGATCGTTTTTCAGGATCCTTTCTCGTCCCTGAACCCGCGCATGACAGTGGGCGAGATCGTCGGCGAGCCGCTGAAGGTTCACCATATCGCGCGTGGACGTGAACGCACGGATCGTGTCGCCGCACTGTTTCAGCGGGTGGGACTGCGGCCGGCGCAGATGCGCAACTACCCGCACGAATTTTCCGGTGGGCAGCGTCAGCGCGTGTCGATTGCGCGGGCACTTGCGTTGGAGCCGAAATTCATTGTCGCCGATGAACCAGTCAGCGCGTTGGATGTGTCAATCCAGGCGCAGGTGATCAATCTGCTGCGGGATCTGCAGCGGGAGATGGGGCTTTCCTATCTGTTCATTTCACACAATCTGAGCGTAGTCGAACACATCAGCAACCGCGTTGCCGTAATGTATCTGGGGCGGATCGTGGAATACGCCGACAAGGTCACGCTGTTCACGCGTCCGCAGCACCCATACACGGAAGCCTTGCTTGCGGCGATTCCGGTGCCCGATCCGGCGGTAAAACGCGACAAGATCGTGGCCGAAGGTGACGTCCCCAGCCCTGTGCGACCACCGTCAGGCTGCCACTTCCACCCGCGCTGCCCGTACGCGCAGGCGATTTGCAGTGTGGAATCGCCGGAGTTGAAGGTGCGGAAGGCGGGGCATCCGGTGGCGTGCCATTTCCGATGAAACGTAGATTCCCAGGCCTGTCCCGAGCGATCACCCCTCCACCCGCTCCACATCTGCCCCGCACGCCGCCAGTTTCTGCTCCACCGCCTCATACCCTCGGTCCAGGTGATACACCCGGTTCACCACCGTCTCACCCCGCGCGGCCAAACCCGCCAACACCAGCGATACGGAAGCACGCAGATCGGTCGCCATCACCGGCGCGCCGGACAGCGCCGGCACGCCGCGCACGATCGCCGAAGCCCCGTGCACATTGATCCGCGCGCCCATGCGGTTCAGCTCCGGCACATGCATGAAGCGATTCTCGAAAATCGTTTCAGTGACCATCGCCGCACCGTCGGCCACCGACATCAGCACCATGTATTGCGCCTGCATATCGGTCGGAAAGCCCGGATACGGCTCGGTCATCGCATCGGCCCCGTGCAGTCCGTTCAGCCGCCGCACCAGCAACCCCCACTCCTCCTGCACGATCTCCACGCCCGCCTCGCGCAAGGTCCGCACCACCGCCCCGAGATGCTCCAGCCGAGCATGCCGCAGTCGCACTTCCCCACCGGTGATCGCGGCCGCACAAGCATACGTTCCTGTTTCGATCCGATCCG
>DATIMO010000405.1:0-2973 GCA_035475215.1 Acetobacteraceae bacterium
GGCGGGCGGAACACCGGCGCGTCGGCCGGGTCTGGCCGTGACCCGCGACCCTCCAGCCAGGCGAACAGCGGCAGGTAAGGCGGCGCCAGCCCGTGCCAGACCTCTTCCACATCATCCGCATCAACCCCGCCGATCTCGGCCAGCGCGATCTTGGCCAGTCGCCCGGATGCCCCGACACGCAACCCGCCGGTGATCAGTTTCAAAAGCGCGAATCGCACCGAGGCATCGGACGCATCCAGCCAGCCGGCAACAATGCCCGGCAACGCAGACTTGGGCGCGCCTTCCAATGCTTCCACTACCTCTGGCAAACGCGGTGGCGGAGCGTTGGTCGGCGCGGCGGGCCACATCAGCGCCACCGTCTCGGCCAGATCGCCCACATAGTCATACGACCAGCCGAACAGCACCGGGTCGGTACGGGAAGCTGCCAGATCGCGGATCAATCCCGGTTTGGCGGTGGTGAACGCCAACTCGCCGGCGATGGCGGCAAGGCCAATACCGCGATCCGGATCCGGCTCGGTTTCAAAATAACGGCGCAGCAGCGCAATCTTGGCGTTGCGCGACGGGGTGAAAACCAGCCGCTCCAGCAATTCGGCGAAAGCGATCATGACCTCGAAGCTGCCAGATGGGCAGTTCGGCGCAAGTTCAGCTCAGAGCTACCCCGAACGCCTCCGCGAAGCCGGCACGCCCGGCGCTGGTGACCGTCAGGGCGCGGCTGTCGCGCATCCGCGCGATCCAGCCCAGTTCGAAGCAGCGACACGCGATCGCGGCCCCCACCCGCCCGGCGAGATGCGGACGGCGTTCGCTCCAATCCAGGCAAGCGCGGCAGAAGACCCGCTTACCTGGAGCGGGCTGGGCGCCGAAGGCGGCAAGAAAGTCCTGGCCATCGGCAGTGACCTCGCCGCCGTCGTCGGCCAGCAGGACATGACCACGCTCGACCAACCGGTCAGCGATCGCCACGCCCAGACGGCCGGCGATGTGATCGTAACAGGTACGTGCCGTCCGCAATGCCTCGCCGCCCTTCCATGTCATGCGACGAACGTCCATCGGCCGGTTCTTGGCAGCCACGGCCATGATCGCCTCCACCATTTCCGCCACCGCGGCCGACGCCAGCCGGAAATATCGGTGCCGCCCTTGCGCGGCGACCGACAGCAGTTCGGCTTCCGTCAGTTTGGCGAGATGGCCGCTGGTGGTCTGCGGCGACACATGAGCGGCAAACGCCAGCTCCTTGGCGGTCAGCGCACGCCCGTCCATCAGCGCCTGCAGGATGGCCGCGCGTGCCGGATCGCCGAGCAGCGCGGCGGTGACGGCCAGATCGGTGACATCGCTCATAGGCGGCTCCTTTCGAAGCTTATGTAGGGTACCCGATCCCCGATCGCGTGCGGGGACCCTTCGGCGCCGACCGAAGTTTCGACGCAGCCCAGACGCGCGTAAAGCACGACCCTGGTGAACCGGCAGCGGCCCAGAGATGCGTCATGTCCCGTCGCGCCGCTACGGTGGAATTTTTTAGCCGGACGGCGATGATCTGCGACAAAGAAACGAAGCACATGGACCACAGCGGCAAACCGTGAGCCAGGCACGGCACCATTGACGTTATAGCAGCAACCGATAAGCATCGCTGCAATCAGACCGCTTCAGGTGAAAGCAGCCCCATGACCATCACACGCCGTCTTCTGCTGGCCGGAACAGCGGCCGGCTTCGTGCCGTACCGCGCGATGGCCGAAGCGCCGGTCCTTGCCGGCGTCAGCGGCCCGCTCAGCGGGCCCAATGCGCAGTATGGAGCGCAATGGAAGAAGGGGTTCGATCTCGCGCTGGAGCAGATCAACCAAACCCCGTACCAAGGCCGCACCTTTGCCTACACGTTCGAAGACAGCCAAAGCGATCCGCGCCAATCCGTCACCGTGGCGCAGAAATTCGTCTCCGACCCGCGCATCATCATCGAGCTGGGCGATTTCTCCAGCCCGGCATCGATGGCCGCCAGTCCGATCTATCAGCGGGCGAAGCTGGTGCAGTTCGGGTTCACCAACTCGCATCCCGATTTCACCAAGGGCGGCGATTACATGTGGAGCAACTCCGCCAGCCAGGCGGACGAGCAGCCGAAGACCGCCGAATACGCGATCAGCGCGCTTGGCCTGCAGCGCCTTGCCGTGTTGCACCTGAACACCGATTGGGGGCGCACGTCGAAGGACGCGTTCGTCAAGGCTGCCACCGGTTTCGGGGCGCAGGTTGTGGACGTAGAGGGCTACCTGCCGACCGAGCAGGACTTCCGCTCCATGCTGGTGCGTGCCCGCGATGCGAAGCCGGACGGGCTGGTGCTGCTGTCGTACTATGCCGATGCAGCGTTGCTGGTGCGACAGATCCGCGATCTCGGTCTGCCGCAGGTGATCGTGGCTGCGTCTTCCGTCTATTCGCCGAAGCTGATCGAACTGGGTGGACCGGCGGCCAACGGGGTGCACACGATTTCCGCGTTCTTCCCCGCCGAGAAGCGGCCCGAGGTGCTGGATTTCGTCACCCGGTTCCGTGCGAAATACGATGTCGATCCCGACATGTTCAACGCGGGCGCGTACGACACGATGAACCTGTTCGCGGCATTGGTGCGCCAGTTCGGTGCGACGCGCCCGGCGATGCATGATGGGTTGGAGAAGATCAAGGACGTTCCAAGCGTGGTGTACGGGCACGTCACGTTCAACACAGAAACCCACCGCGCCCAGGCCGCCAACTACAAATATCTGGTGGTAAAGGACGGCGCCTTCGCGATGTGGGACGGCGTGAAACCTGCCCGGCCCGTATTGTAATGGTCGCTGTCGTAACCGATGCTGTCATGGCCGGCGAAGGCCGGCCATCCACGACTTTGCGGCCGGCTGCACCGCCCGTTCCTCATGGGACTGTCCCTGATCGCGCTCGCCGCCGCCCCCGCGCTCGCCCAACGCCCCACCACCCACGCCAAACCCACCAAGCCCGCCGGCAAGCCGGCCA
>DATIMO010000406.1:0-2754 GCA_035475215.1 Acetobacteraceae bacterium
TCCGGCAGGCTGAGCCAGTTCACCGCCAGCACCAGCGCGGCGGACGCGATGGTCAGCATGATCGCGAAGACCAGCACGTGGCGTTTGTAAGCATCGGCGAACCAGCCGCCGACCAGCACGCCGCAGGTCGATCCGGCCATGTAGCCGGTCAGCGCCGTGGAGGCGGCCTGCAGGCTGAGCGATTTCACGGTATGCAGCACGGTCACGAGCCAGGACTGCACGCCGGCGCCCGCCATCGAACCCAGCATGAAAAAGGCAAAGAACAACAGAATGGTGCGACTGGTCAGAAGCTCGCGGCCGGACAGTTTGGCGTGCGTCGCCTCGTGCCGGACCTGGTCCTTGAGGATACCGCTCTGCAGCAGGATGGAGATGACCACCGGCACCCCGAGCAGCCCGACCAGGATCAGGCTGGCGCGCCAGCCGATCGCCAAAGTCAGCACCGCGATGACCGGCGGGGCCGACGAAAACCCCAAATTGCCGCTGAACGTGTGCAATGCGAAGGCGCGGCCCATGCGGTCCTTGTCGACCGAGCCGCTGATGATGGCGTAGTCGGCAGGGTGGATCACCGAATTGCCGATCCCGGACAGCGTTGCCAGCAGCAGGATCTGCCAGAAATTGGCGGCGAGGCCCATGGCGGCGATCGATAGGGACATCAGCAGCGCGCCGCCGATCAGGAACAGCCTCGCGCCGTGCCGGTCGACAAGAAACCCGACCGGTGTCTGCAACAGGGCGGTGGTTGCCGACATCGCCGCAACGATAAGGCCGAGCTCGGCGAAGCTGACATGGAATGCCTGCTGCCAGACCAGGAACATCGGCGGCAGGCACAGCACGTAGAAATGCGACAGGAAATGGCCGTTGCCGATCAGCAGGTTGACGCGGGTGGTGCGGCTGAGGGCCATCGGCCGTCCTTCTGGGAAGCGAATGGTCAGGATGTGAGGTGCGGGTCCGGGCGTCAATGTTCCGAACCGAAGGTTATGGCGGAATGCGCTTCGTTTCCGCCCTACGCGGTCCATGGCGAACAGACGGAGCATCAGGCTCCGGTGGCTTCGGTCCGTCGATCCTGCATAAATATACGATGCGTGCGACCCCGTTCCTGCAAGGAGGCCCAGCATGCCTGCCGACTTGATCACAGCACTCGACACCGCCCTGTACCGCATCGAGCTTCCGGTACCGCTGTCGGATTCCACGCATGGCACGATGACGCATTTCGAGCTGATCACCGTGCGGCTGCGCGATACCAGCGGCGCCGAGGGCGTGGGCTACACTTATACCGTCGGTGCGGGCGGGGCCGCGGTGCTGGCGTTGATCGACCAGGGGCTGCGTCCGGTGCTGGTCGGCGCCGATGCAGACTGCATCGAGGCGCTGTGGCAGCGCATGTGGTGGCGGCTGCATTACGGCGGGCGCGGCGGCACCGTTAGCCTGGCGGTGTCCGCCGTCGATATCGCGCTGTGGGATCTTAAAGCGCGGCGGCTCGGTACCCCGTTGTGGCGGCTGCTCGGCGGGTTCGATTCGGCGGTGCCGTGCTATGCCGGCGGCATCGACCTGGATTTCCCGCTGGATGCGCTGCTGCGCCAAACCGACGACAATTTGTCCAAAGGGTTTCGCGCGATCAAGATGAAGGTGGGGCGGCAGCGGCTTTCGGAAGACGTGGAGCGGGTGCGTGCCATGCGGTCGCATCTCGGCGCGGATTTTCCGCTGATGGCGGATGCCAATATGCGCTGGAGCGTGGATACCGCGGTGCGCGCGGCACGTGCGCTGGCGGAGACGCAGCTTGTATGGCTGGAGGAACCGACGATACCGGATGATATCGCCGGACATGCGCGGATCGTGCGCGAAGGCGGCGTGCCCATCGCGACCGGCGAAAATCTGCACACGCTGCACGAATTCAAGCAGATGATCGAGGCCGGCGGCGTGACATTTCCGGAACCCGACGTGACCAATTGCGGTGGTGTCACCGTATTCATGAAGGTCGCCCATCTGGCGGAGGCGTACAATCTGCCGCTGACCTCGCATGGTGCGCACGACCTGACCGTGCATCTGCTGGCTGCGATGCCCAACCGGTCGTATCTGGAAGTGCACGGCTTCGGGCTGGAGCGGTATATCGCGGAGCCGATGCGGATTACGGAGGGTAGTGCCATCGCGCCGGATCGACCGGGCCATGGTGTGGCGTTCGACTGGGCGGCGCTGGAGCGGGTCCGGGCATAGGGGGCAGGCGTGCAGAGCTTTCGTGATTCGACTGATCTGGTTGGTAACGGTCCGGCACTGGCGGACCGCATGCGCGACGATGGCTACCTGTTCCTGCGCGGCCTGTTGCCGCGCGCCGATGTGGCCGCGGTGCAATGCGAGGTGGCCGGGGTTGCGCGCGATGGGGGCTGGCTGCGACGCGATTCGCCGGTGGAAATGGCGGTTGCCGATCCAGCGGGGTTCTGCGTCGATCCCGATCCGGCGTATCTGACCATCTTGCGGCGGATCAACCGGCTGGAATCGTATCACGCGCTGAAGCATCATCCGTCGCTGATCGGCTTGTTCGAGCCCATGCTGGGCGGTCCGGTGTTTCCGCATCCGCGCGTGCTGATGCGCAACATCTTTCCGCAGCGCGAGGAGTTCACCACCAAGGCGCATCAGGATTTTCCCAACGTGCAGGGGACCGAGGCGGTGTACACCGCGTGGATGCCGCTGATCGACTGCCCGATGGAGGTGGGGCCGCTGCAGGTCGCTGCGGGCTCACACGTGATGGGGGTGTTCGATTTCGAT
>DATIMO010000407.1:0-3710 GCA_035475215.1 Acetobacteraceae bacterium
GATCGAGATTTTCGCCAGTACGGTCAAGCAGCGACGCCGGGTCGGCCTCCAGGATGCGCGGGGCGAAGCGCTCGCGGATCAGTCCGCCTTGACCGTAGCGGCCGTTCGAATTGAACCCATAGCCGATGACCGGCTTCCCGCCCCGTTCGATATTGGTCACCACCGCAACCAGGCTGATCGTCATCTTGCTGAAATCGATATAGGCGTTGCGGATCGGCGAACTGATCGGTCGGGTGATCTCGCGGATATCGGTAATACGTAGGGGCATGGCGGTTCGGCTCTCGGGTTGGCGCTGCAGATTAGAGTGAAATCGCCGTTGTTGAAATCAGGGGGCCCAAACACGGGCCAAATGTCCGGTTGCATTGTAACGGAAGCATGTGCCAAGCTCCTCAAGCTGCGGCACCGCTCTGCGGGCAAGCACGAAAATCGCTGGTTCGCCGTGGTGGTTGCCTTCGTTCAGCGAAACCCCAGGGAGAAATGGACATGGCGCTCTTCATGTATCAGGCAGCCTACACCTCCGAATCCTGGGCTGCTCAACTCAAGAATCCGCAAAACCGAGTGGAAAGCGTGGGCCACGCGGCGTGTGAGGCCGTCGGTGGAAAAATGATCGGCGGCTGGTATTCCTTCGGTGACTACGATCTCGTCCTGATTTGTGATGTGCCCAGCAACGAAAGCATGTCGGCCATCGCCCTGGCAATAGCGGCCGGCGGCGCCGTCAGGGCCAGCAAGACAACCGTGCTGATGTCGGGTACGGAATGTGTGGATGCAATGAAGCAGGCGGACACCGTCGCCAGGATCTACAAGCCCGCCCGATAGGCACGTCGTCGATCGCGGCATTCAGGCTCGTTTGCCGGGCCGCCGGACGGCTCTCAGCTCGTCCAGCAGGCGTCTGGCCAGAACGTTCCAGGCGGCAACGGGATCGGATGGAAGCGCCGGGGATGGGGCCGGTGCTTCCAACCAGGCGCGCAACGCTTCCGAAAGGTGGACTGCGTCGGGGTCGCACAGGCGTGCGAGCGGCTCGGCATCGAGCTGCTCCGCAAGCCCGCCGACGCGGGTCGCAATCACCTCGCGCCCGGTCGCCAGCGCCGCCGCGGCCACGCCGCTCTGGCTCGCTTCGCGGTACGGCAGCACCAGCGCGTCGGCCCAGGCCAGCAGCCCGCCAATCTCCTGCTCGGCGACCCAGCGATTCTCCACGCTTACACCAGGCCGGACGCGCAGAGCACGCAGTGCGGCGCTGTCCGGACCGCTGCCGACCACACGCAGCTCCAGGTTCGGTCGCGGCCCCAGCAGGGTCAGCGCCTCGTCCAGCAGGTCGAGCCCCTTATATGGCAGCAACCGGCCGAACGCGAGCAGTCGCCGACTGCCACCATGCGCGAAAGGGGCTGGCACCGCCCCGAAATCGTAAGGCGGATGTGTCGCGACGATCAGCTCCGCATCGTTGCGAATCAATCGTTGCGTGCGCAACCGGTCGGCAACGTGCGAGGACAGCGCCACGACCGCATCGGCGCGGCGAATCAGGCGCCGCTGCAATGTCATCAGCAGCGGGAACCCGTCACCGGGATGGGCGTCGGCATCATGGACGATGATCGCACTCGGCACGCCGACCCGGCGAAGCGCCGCCAGGCACAGCAGATCGAGCGGGCCCGGCATGGCGCAAATCGCGATATCAGGCGCAGCGGCGCGAAGCTGCGCAGCCAGTCCGGCGATCAGCACGGGGGCGCCAAGCATCCGGCGGATCAGCCCCAGGGTTCCGGAATACGTCCGCACCGGCAGATCGCAGCGTGGTGGATCGGGGCCCAGCAGCAACTCCGCCCCAGTGGACAGCGACAACAGTGCGGACACCCCCGGAAGTCGATCGAACCCATCGGCCAGATGCGCCGCGAACCGTGGACCGGCACCGCGGCGGCCCCATTGCCACACCAGCACTTTCATGCGCGGTCGGGACTCAGCCCCAGCGATGCAATCGCATCTGCGAGTTGACGCGCGTCCAGCCGGGCGGCGGCCTGTCGGGCGCGCGCGCCCAGTGTCGCGCGAAGCCCCGCATCGTCGGCAAGCTGTCGCAGCAGCGCCGCAGCCTGCGGGATATCTGGCTCGGCCCACAACGCGCCCGGCAGATCATAGACGTGGCGCGGGTCGATCGCCGGTACCAGTCGGCAAGGGACCAGCATGGCACAGGATTCGTCCATGAAATCCATGTTGCCCGACCAGCCGGTGGCGACCACCGGTTTGCCAAGCAGCATCGCCTCAGCGAGCACGAGGCCAAATCCCTCGCTCCGGTGCAACGACAGCACGATATCGGCGGCGGCGGTCAAAGCCAGGGCATCGGCCGTCGGCAGCGTGCGGGTATCCAGCCGGATGTTCGGCGCACCTGAAACCGCTTCGGCGATGCGGGCGAAGTCGGCCGGGAAATGGTCCGGATTGCCGAGTTTCAGCACCAGGATGCGATCCGGGCAGTCGGCGAATGCGGCGCGGAACGCGGCGATCGCGGCAAGCGGGTTCTTGCGGGCGAATGAGGACGCGAGATTGGCCGAGGCCAGCACGACGATCGCCCTGTCCGGCAGACCAAACGCCGGACGATCCAGCGCCGCGGGCCTCGGCGGCGTCACCGCCACCGGAAACGAGACCACGCGGACCCGTCCGGGCAGCACCGTTTCGATCGCGCCGGCGGCGAAGCGGGACGGAACCCACGCGTGATGCATGCAGCGCGCCGCGGCCCGCCATTCCGCCGGCAGGGCGGGCAGTTCCCAAACCAGGAACCCCACCACGCGCCGGCCGGCGACCAGGCTGCGTGGCAAGCGCGCCATCACCATGGGCAGCATCGGCCCGTTGACGTGCAGCACCAGGGCCGCGCCGGACGGGGGCCGATCCGTCATCGGCCCCGGCATGTCCTGGCGGTGCGCCGGGAGCAACGGTCCGATGTCGAGCGGCCAGCAAGCAATCCCAAGATGTCGCAGCCCGCGCAGCATCAGCCGGGCGCTTTCGCCAAGGCCGGACGCACGCGTCAGTTCCCCTGCCACGATGATACCGGACGATACTGCCGGCGGCGAAGACGCAATCCGTGGCGCAATCAGCGCCGCCCCGCGCAGCACGAGCCGCCTTCGCGTTGCGGCCGGCAGCAGGCGCCAGGCACGGTGCGTCAGCGATAGACGGGACGTGATTTCGTCCATTCGTAAGGTAGAACCTTCTGATTCCGTCATAAGAGAACCGGAGCGGCCTCAGGTTGCCGCTGCGCCACGCAGGTATAGACTGCCCGACATGAACGAACCAAAACCTGCGGATCAGGTGAGCACGGCGGATATGCTCGCCCGGCTGATCGCCTTCGACACCACCAGCCGGAATTCGAACCTGGAGCTGATCGGCTTCGTCCGCGGCTACCTGGATGCGCAGGGTGTGTCCTACCGCGTCAGCCTGAACGAGGATGGCGCGAAGGCGAACATCCACGCCATCATCGGCCCGCAGGCCCCCGGCGGGATCGCACTGTCCGGTCATGTGGACACGGTGCCGGTGGACGGGCAGTCATGGTCCGGTGATCCGTTCTCGCTCCGCCGTCGTGACGGCAAGCTCTATGCCCGCGGCGCCTGCGACATGAAGGGCTTCGTCGCCTCCTTCCTGGCTGCGGTCCCGGACATCAAGCGCCGCACGCTGACCCGACCGGTGCATCTGTTCGTCAGCTACGACGAGGAGGTTGGCTGCGCCGGCGCCCGCCGGCT
>DATIMO010000408.1:0-4385 GCA_035475215.1 Acetobacteraceae bacterium
GTTCCGTCGTTTCATCATCCGGCACCGCAGCCACCTTGATGGCTTCCCGCCAGTCCGGTTGCAGCGCGGTGAATTCGGCAAGCGTCAGCAGTGATCGAAAGTCAGGGCTCCAGCTCGCGGCAGGAAATCCCTTTGGCTTAAGGCGAAACCGGCTGATCGGAGAAACCACCTCGGCAAGCGTAGGTTGCATGGGATACTCAAGTCTGTGCGGAATATCCCACCAAAGTCCCTGGCCCATGACGTTTTCTCCTGTGTGTTCAGTGACGCTGTTTTCAATCAGGCAATCCCGCCGATCGCAATCGTTCGACAAAGATCGTAACCTGTTTCGGATCACCCAGCGGGCAACTCGGCGCGTATTTCGTCAGGTTGAAGTCAGGCTGAAGCCGCAGAAGGTCCCGTGCGACCACTCTTGCTTCGGCAAACCTTTCAAGTGCCACCAGACTGACAATCAGAAACCGCTTGTTGGCGCAGAACGACGGATTCTGACTGGCGGCAGTATGCGCATACGCGATGGCGCGCTCATACGTCCCATTGACATAGTGCGCCAGCGCCAGCGCGTTATTCAGATAGAACGCATAAGGATCCATGGGTGACAGACGCACCGCCTGGGCAGCGCGCGTGACGGCGGTCGCGCCATCCCCAAGATAGCTGCAGGTCAGGCTGCTCATTGTCCACGCCATGGCGCAGCTCGGGCCGGCCATCAGAGCGCGTTCCAGAAGGTCCAGCGCCAGATCGTACTGTTTGAAGAACCACGACAGGATGTGGCCCCGTAGCGCCAGCGCAAGCGCATCCCGCTTGTCGTGCGAAATAGCGATCCCGGCAAGCCGGTCGGCCTCCGCGGCATCCATGTCCGGATCCGGCGACCACCCCTGGCTGATCCGGAAAATGTGCCATTTGGCCGCATAGGTGTAAGCGGCCGCATAGTACGGATCGCATTCCATCGCCTGCTGAAAGAAGCCACGCGCATAGGAAAACGAATCATAGTCAAGCCGGTACAATCGATCCAGCCCCTGAAGCACGAAATCATACGCATCCATGCTCTCCGGGTGCTTGCGCAAGGCGCGCTGCAATTCCCAGTCATGCACGTGCGGCGCGATCGTGCCCACAACCCGCGCAGCAATCTGATCCTGCAGCTCGAACAAGTCTGAAGAATCGCCATCATACCGGTCGGCGCTGATAACAGCCCCGGTTTCCGTTTCACTCAGCTCGGTGGTGATCCGCATCCTGCCGCCCGCGCGCCGCGCGCTGCCGCTCAGTACGTAGCGCACACCAAGGTCCCGTCCCACCGTCTTGGGATCGACCGTGGCCGAGTCGTAGTGCAGCGTCGAGCCACGGGCGATGACCAGAAGCTCCCATAATCCGCCCAGGTTGCAGATGACTTCTTCGGCAATACCGTCCGCAAAGTAACGCTCCGACGGATCCGCCTGCGGCATCCGGAACGGAAGCACCGCGATCGAGGCTTTCGGATCCGGCCGGGTCAGACGAACCGGACTCCGCGTGCCGCCGGTGGCTTGCAGACGCAGCCCGAATGCATGCACCGATTTGCTGATGTTCTTCAGCCGCAGCGGCCCGAGATCAACCGTGGGAATATCGAGCCGGCCGCTCAGCGCTTCCACAACGGCCGCGGAAACAACGACCCCGCCCGGTTCCGCGTAAGCCTGCAGCCGGGCCGCGATGTTGATGCCGTCACCGTAAATGTCGTCTTCCTCGACAAAGGCGTCGCAGACGTTCAGGCCCATGCGAAAAACGATCGGCTCCCGCGTCGGCTCATTCGCGTTCCTCAGCGCAATCGATTCCTGAAGCCGTACAGCACACCTCACTGCATCAGGTGTGCTTTCGAACGCCGCGAGAAATCCATCCCCCGTGTTCTTGATCATGCGGCCGTGGTGATCCGCAATCCCGCTATCGAGCACCTCGGATCGCAGCTTCATGAAGCGCGTGTGGGTCTCTTCCTCCTGCGCCTCCATAAGGCGAGAGTAGCCGACGACGTCAGCCGATAGTACCGCCAGAAGCCTTCGACCCGAGCCCTGCAACGCCATCTTCTATGTCTCGCCCCCAAAAGGCGGCCCCGGACCGTGCCCAAGGCAGGCCACCTTAGGACGGCATTCGGCGGGATACTACCAGTTCCAGCACGCTAACCTATATGCTCCGAGTACCACGCGCGATCGCCGCAACCCCGGTGCGGGACACCTCCGCGAGACCCAGCGGGCGCATCAATTCCACGAACGCATCCAGCTTCTCGGTCGCGCCAGTCATCTCAAACACGAAGCTTTCCGTCGTCGCGTCCACCACGCGGGCGCGAAACGCGTCCGCCAGCCGCAGCGCCTCGGCACGATGCTCACCGCGGCAGATCACCTTGATCAGCGCCATCTCACGAGCAATGTGCGGGCCTTCACGAGTCAGATCCGCAACCCGGTGCACCGGTACCAGCCGATCGAGTTGCGCCTTGATCTGCTCGATCACCATCTCCGTGCCGGATGTCACGATATTGATCCGCGACCGGCCGCCCGCGTTGTCCACCGCAGCGACGGTCAGACTGTCGATGTTATACCCGCGCCCGGAAAACAGCCCGATGACCCGCGCCAGCACCCCAGCCTCGTTATCGACCAGAACAGAGATGGTGGCAGTGCGAAGCGCAGTGTCAATCACCTCTCCCGCTCTGCGGGAGAGGTCGCCGCGAAGCGGCGGGTGAGGGTTCGTCACACCAGCACAAGCCCCTCATCCGTGATTCCCGCTGCCTCATCCTCATGCTCCGGCCCCAGGATCATCTCGTTATGCGCCGCCCCCGATGGAATCATCGGAAAGCAGTTCTCCTTCGGGTCCACCGCGATGTCCGCGATCACCGCGCAATCCACCACCAGCATCTCCCGAATCACGTCATCCAGTTGCTCGATCGTCTCCGCCCGCAGCCCCACCGCATGAAAACTCTCCGCCAGCTTCACGAAATCCGGCAGCGCGGCCGAATAGCTTTCGGAATACCGTCCGCCATGCAGCAGTTCCTGCCACTGCCGCACCATGCCCATATACTGGTTGTTCAGAATGAACACTTTTACCGGCAACCGATACTGCGACAGCGTGCCCATCTCCTGGATGTTCATCAACACGCTCGCTTCCCCGGCGATGTCGATCACCAGAGCGTCCGGATGCGCCACCTGCACACCCATCGCCGCGGGCAGGCCATACCCCATCGTCCCCAGCCCACCCGAGGTCATCCAGTGATTGGGCTGCTCGAACCCGAAATGCTGCGCCGCCCACATCTGGTGCTGGCCCACTTCGGTGCTGATGAAAATATCCTTCCGCACCCCCCGCGTCATCTCGTACAGCCGCCGGATCGCGTGCTGCGGCTTGATCACCGATCCCGCTTTCATGTCCTGCGTGAACCGCAGGCTCTGCTTGCCGCGCCACACGTCGATCTGGCGCCACCACTCCGCCAGCGCCTTGCTGTCCGGCTTTACCGGATCCCGCTGCCACGCCGCCATCAGCGCCACCAGCACACGACCGGCATCACCCACGATCGAAACCTCGACCGGCACGTTCTTGTTGATGCTGGACGGGTCGATATCCGCGTGGATCTTCCGTGCCCCCGGGCAGAACGCGCTCAGCCGGCCGGTCACCCGGTCATCGAACCGCGCGCCGATCGCCAGCAGCACGTCGCAGCCGTGCATCGCCAGATTGGCCTCATACGTGCCGTGCATCCCCAGCATCCCCAGGAACTGAGGATCACTGGCCGGGTACGCCCCTAGACCCATCAGCGTGTTCGTGCACGGAAACCCAGTGCTGCGAACGAAGCTCCGCAGCGCCTCGGAAGCCGCCGGGCCGGCGTTGATCACGCCACCGCCGCTATAGATCATCGGCCGCTTCGCCTGCTTCAGCAGCGCAATCGCCCGCTCGATCTGCGCCGGATCAGGCTCGATCTGCGGCCGGTAACTCGGGTGCTCGGCCGCCGGCGCACTATACGGCGCCTTGCCGATCACGATGTCCTTCGGCAGATCGACCACAACCGGCCCCGGCCGCCCTGAACGCGCAACGTAAAACGCCTCATGCACCACCCGCGCCAGGTCCTCGGGCCGTTTCACCAGATAGTTGTGCTTCGTCGCCGGCCGCGTGATGCCGGTGGTGTCCGCCTCCTGGAATGCATCGTTGCCGATCAGATGCGTCGGGACCTGACCGGTCAGGCACACCACCGGAATGGAATCCATCAGCGCATCGACCAGCCCGGTCACCGCGTTGGTCGCCCCCGGGCCCGAAGTGACCAGCACCACGCCCACCTTCCCGGTCGAGCGTGCGTAACCCTCCGCGGCATGCACCGCTCCCTGCTCGTGCCGGACCAGGACATGGCGGATGGCGTTCTGATTGAAGATCGCGTCATAGATCGGCAGGACGGC
>DATIMO010000409.1:0-4871 GCA_035475215.1 Acetobacteraceae bacterium
GCGGGTGCGCGTGCCGGTGCTCGGGCTGGTGGAGAACATGAGCTTCTTCTGCTGCCCGAATTGCGGCCACCAGGCGGACATTTTCGGCCATGGCGGCGCGCGTCTGGAAGCCCAGCGGCTGGGCACGTCGTTCCTGGGCGAGGTGCCGCTGCTGCTGGACATCCGCACCGCGTCGGATGCGGGCACACCGATCGTTGCGGCGGCGCCGGACAGTGCTGCAGCGAAAGTGTTCGCGGCGGTAGCGGGGCGGGTCTGGGAAAAGGTTTCGGCGCTGCCGACAGCCCACAGCGGCGGGCCACGCATCGTTGTCAACTGAGGTGCTTTCTCTTCTTTGCCCAGGCTGGTCCTGGAGAATCAACATCTCCGAGCCGCGAAGGCCGTGCATCCGGCGACTGAACCGCCACGACTTGCTGTTGGTCTAGCAGGCTGCGTAAAAAGCGCGGCACCTTCACCCGACGTACGATGGACCTTGATCGCGAGCCCGATGATCTGCTGCGAAATATGGGCATCTATTATCGCTGCGGACGCTTTGCGATCTTCGCGAACTTTGCGTCGAATCTGACCGCCCCACCCGCGCCGCCACTGCCGCGAGTATCGGGCGGGCTGGTGAACGAGAGATTGCCGCGGCGTCTGATTATGTGGGCGGCATGGGTCTTTGACACAAAGATCAGGAAGGCCGGAAGGACGCAAAGAAGATGCCCAGCTTGACCTAGCTTGCTCTGTTAGGAGCAGAGAAAGCCAGACCATGACTGCTTCGGCTTGAGGCAATCATGGTGTGGACCGCTTCCTACGCTGCCGACAGTGCCGCCGGCTCGCGCAGTGTTACCGGTTCCGCGGGCACCGTATCGAGCTCCACCGCCGGTTCGCGGATCATGTAGCCGCGTCCCCAGACGGTGCCGATCAGATGTTCGGCTCCCGCCATGGCCAGCTTCTTGCGCAATTTGCAAACAAACACGTCGATGATTTTCATCTCCGGTTCATCCATCCCGCCGTACAGATGGTTCAGGAACGCCTCCTTGGTCAGGACCATCCCCTTGCGCAGAACCAGCAGTTCGAGAATCGCGTATTCCTTGCCGGTCAGGTGAACCTGTTGCGCGTTCACCATCACTTCCCGGCTGTCCAGGTTCAGCTCCATCGGGCCGACCCGCAACCTGGGCTGGCTGAAGCCTTTGCTCCGCCGCACCACTGCCTGCACCCGCGCCAGCAGCTCCGACCGGTCGAATGGCTTGGTCATGAAATCATCGGCGCCGAGACCGAGCGCCTTCACCTTCGCCTCCGGCCGGGTCAGACCGGACAGGACCAGGACGGGCGTGTGGTTCCTTCCCAGCCGCATCCGCCGGACGACCTCATACCCCTCCATGTCCGGGAGCATGAGGTCCAGCACCATGATGTCGTAATCATAGTGCCGCGCAAGCTCGAGTGCCTCTTCACCGGTATCGGCATGATCGACGACCCCCGTGCCGCTTTTCAGGATCATGGAGATCCCGCGCGCGGTGGTGACGTCATCCTCTACGAGCAGAACGCGCATCGCTTTCCCTTTTCGGCCCGTCTGACATTCGCGTTACTACCACCATAGCGTGTATATAGCCATAGTTTTTTCACCAAATACGTGTATCAATGTTCGGAACTGTCTCCGTTTCCGATTGGAACCTCGGAAAATGATCTCGATCACCGACAACCGACCGAAGACCGCGTGAATGAGACAACCTGGATTCGCCGAACGTGCCGCGGCGGCCTCTCTGGCCCTTCGTCAGCTCCCCCCGTTTCGGCTGGAAGGGCGGGTGGTAAGCCTGTCCGGTATCGGCGTAGAGGTTGCCGGCCTCGCCGGTCACCTGTCGATCGGCGACCGGCTCTCGTTACAGGCACGTGACGGCCGAAACATCGCCGCCGAAATCGTGGGTTTCCGCGCCGGTCTGGCCCAGGCATTGACGTTCAGCCCAATGGAAGGGCTGGGTCCCGGCGCAGCGGCCTTGGCCGAAATTCGTGGTCTCACCATCGGTGGCGGCGCCAGGCTATCGCCATCGCAAGATTGGCTTGGCCGGGTCATTGATCCGCTCGGGCGGCCGCTGGATGGGCGTGGTCCACTGCGCCCCGGAGATCAGCCCCGCAAGGTTCGTGGCGAACCCCCGCCGGCAGCCAGCCGAGCGCGGTTGGGCCACCGTATCGATTTCGGTGTGCGCGCACTCAACTGCTTCACCCCCAGCCGGCTTGGCCAACGCCTGGGCCTGTTCGCCGGATCCGGCATTGGCAAATCCACGCTGCTCGGCATGCTGGCGCGCGGCGCCGCGTGCGACGTCGCGGTGCTCGCTTTGGTGGGTGAGCGTGGGCGAGAAGTGCGGGAATTCGTCGAAGACGAACTCGGCGACGGCTTGTCACGCTCCATCGTCGTTGTCGCCACATCCGATCAGCCCCCATTGATGCGGCGGGAGGCTGCTTATGCCGCTTTGACCACCGCGGAGTATTTCCGCGATCGGGGCCAGTCGGTGCTGCTGCTGATGGATAGTGTTACCCGCTTCTGCCTGGCCCTGCGCGAAATCGGCCTCACTGCCGGCGAGCCTCCCGCCACGCGCGGCTTTCCGCCCAGCGTCTTCGCCGAACTGCCCCGCCTTCTTGAACGCGCCGGTCCGGGCGAGCAGCGAGACCAGGGCAACCCCGGCTATATTACCGGGCTCTTCACCGTGCTCGTGGAAGGCGACGATCACAACGAACCGATCGCCGATGCGGTGCGAGGGATCCTCGATGGCCATGTCGTGCTCGATCGGCGCATTGCCGAAGGTGGCCGCTATCCGGCAATCGATGTGCTGCGGTCCCTGTCGCGCACGGCCGCGGGTTGCTGCACCCCTGATGAAACCGCACTGGCGGCCCGGGCGCGGGCGATCCTCGCATTGCATGGCGACATGGCGGACCTGGTGCGGCTTGGCGCGTATCGGCCCGGCGCCGACGCAACTGTGGACGAAGCCGTGGCCCTGGCACCGCGCATCGATGCCGTGCTGCGGCAGGATCGCGACGAACTTGCCCCGGTGCCAGACAGTTTTGCCCGACTGCAGACCGCACTGGAGGACGCAACATGAACCGCGACCCCTTGCTGACCGTGCTGCGTCTGAGACGCATGGTGCTGGACGATGCCAGTCGCGAATTGGCCGACTGTCTGCGACAGGAAACCGAGGCGCAGCAGGCCGTGACTGGCGTGGAAACCGCGATCGCCAGGGAAACCGATGTCGCAACCAGCCTGTCCGCCGATGATGCGGTGGTGGAGGCCTTCGGCGTTTGGCTCCGGCGGGCGCGGCAGGACCTGCGTGCCGCCGTTGCCGTGCGGCAGCGGGCCGAGATGGAAACCACCCGTTCCCGTGCCATCCTGGCGGCGGCACGCGCGGCTGCGAAGGCGGCCGAGCAACTTATGGCCGAGCGAAAAACCGCGGAACAGGTCGCAGTCGCGCGGCGCGAACAGGCTGTTCTGGATGAAATTGGCGGCAATCCGCGGCGATAGCGCCTATTTTGTTGCGGCCACGTCGCCGAAACTCATGCCCGCGGAAAGCTCCGCCAGTGGCATGATCAGTGGCATGATTGGCGGCAATGTGCTGAATGCCTGACCGGAAAAGAAGGATTCGCGGGTGCGCATTGCGATGATTGGCGGCGGTTATGTGGGTCTCGTCTCCGGGGCATGCTTCGCCGAATTCGGCTCCGACGTCGCCGTGGTGGAAACTGACCCGAAACGCCTGGCTGCATTGCGTGCCGGGCGAATGCCGATCTTTGAGCCGGGTCTCGACCGCCTGGTGGCCGAAAATGTCAGCGCCGGCAGGCTGGGCTTCAGCGATGATCTGCATACCGCAGTTGAGGGGGCGGAGGCTGTCTTCATCGCCGTAGGTACCCCAACCCGCCGGGGCGACGGGCACGCCGACCTGTCCTATGTATATGCCGCTGCCGAACAGGTGGCCCGAGCGCTCACCGGCTATGCCGTGATCGTCACCAAATCCACCGTCCCCGTCGGCACCGGACGACGGATCGACGAAATCATTCGTAACACCCGCCCCGACCTTCAGTTCGACGTTGCCTCCAACCCGGAATTCCTGCGGGAAGGCAACGCCATCAGCGATTTCATGCGCCCGGACCGGGTGGTGATCGGCACCGACAGCGATCGCGCGCGCGAGGTGCTGCGCCGGCTTTATCGGCCGCTTTATCTGATCGAGGCGCCGATCGTGTTCACCGGCCTGGAAACCGCGGAGCTGATCAAGTACGCGGCCAACGGATTCCTGGCGATGAAGGTCACCTTCATCAATGAAATGGCAGATCTGTGCGAGAAGGCAGGTGCCGATGTGCATGACGTCGCGCGCGGCATCGGGCTGGATGGGCGGATCGGGCGCAAGTTCCTGCATCCCGGTCCGGGGTTTGGCGGGTCCTGCTTCCCAAAGGACACCCTGGCGCTGATGCGTATCGCCCAGGATCTCGGCGCCCCGTCGCGGCTGATCGAGGCAGTGGTGGGGGTCAATGACGCGCGCAAGTCAGGCATGGCGATGCGGGTGATTGCCGCTTGCGGCGGATCCGTCCGCGGCAAGACCGTCGCCGTGCTGGGACTAACCTTCAAGCCCGAAACCGACGACATGCGCGACGCGCCGTCGCTGCCGATCATAGCGCGCCTGATCGGTGACGGCGCCGCGGTGCGCGTGTTCGACCCGGAGGGCATGGATCAGGCGGTGCCGTTGCTGCCCTCTTCTGTTGCGTACTGTCAGAATGCACTTGACGCAGCCACCGGGGCGGACGCGCTGGTGTTGATCACTGAATGGAATGAATTCCGCGCACTGGCCCCCGAACGGCTGGCCGGCGCCATGCGCGGGCGTGTCCTGGTGGATCTGCGCAACGTTTATGACCCAGTG
>DATIMO010000410.1:0-2254 GCA_035475215.1 Acetobacteraceae bacterium
CACCACCTGGACAAGCTGGTCGCGGTTGCCCCAGACGGGCGGCAGGGACGGGTCGTAGGTTTCCACGAATCGCACATGCGCTGCGAAGCCGGATTGGGCGAGCTTGCGGACGTGCTCCAGCACCCGATGGATGTTCACCGCCGTTCGCGGCATCGGCTTGTCGCCGAAGCTTTCCATGCGATCGACCAGCGCCCGGATGCGGTCCGCTTCATCGCGGATCAGCACGGTCAGTTCGCGATCGTTCGGCGCGACGCTGGCTTGCAGGAGTTGGGCGGCGCCACGAATGCCAGAGAGCGGATTCTTTACTTCATGGGCCAGGATCGCGGCCATGCCGGTGACGCTTCTGGCGGCACCGCGGAACGCAAGCTGGCGGTCCAGCGCGCGGGCCGTGGACGTGTCTTGCAGTACCAGCAGCACCGATCCCGGATCTTCCGGCAATGACGACCCCTGCACGGTAATCCCCTGCCGGTGCAGCCGCGGGCTCTCCAGCGTCAAATCGTGGTCAGACACGGTGGCGTCGGTGGTCCGTACCTGTCCGATCAGCAGAAACAATGGGTTGTCGGACGGAATCAGGTCGTTCAGTGCAAGGTGAAATAGCTGCGAGACGGAGATGCCGAGGAACTGTTCGGCCGCCGGATTGGCATAGCGGAAGCGGTTGTCACAATCGAGCAGCACGACCGGCACCGGCAAGGCGCTGAGGATCGGCGCGGCGCTGGGCGGAGGGGGGTCGCGCCGCCCGATCGCAGCGAAGGCGTGACCGGCGGCCCTGTTCATGCCGCTTCGGCCAGTTCTTCGTCCCGAGGAATCGGGCACCGGGTGATACCGGCGTCGATCAGACGGTCGAAGAAGTCGTGCACCAGGTGGATCACCGCCGTGGCGTCGATCAGGCGCATGACCGTGGCGCGGAACTCGGCCGAGCCGGGCAGCCCGCGCGAGTACCAGGCGACATGCTTGCGGGCGAGGCGAAGCCCGGCCTCGGTTCCGAAATGCGTGAGCATGGACGTGTAATGCGTTAACAGTGTTGCTTTTTGTTCGGTAAGGGGCGGTTCGTTCCGGGATTGGCCGGTGCGTAGATGTTCGGCGACCTGCGCCGGGAACCATGGCCGCCCGTAGCAGCCGCGGCCGATCATGACCCCGTCGGCGCCGGACTGGCGTAGCGCCTCGACCGCGTCGGGTTCCGTCAGGATATCGCCGTTCACGATGACCGGGATACGGACGGCGGCTTTGACCTGGGCGATGAAGCCCCAGTCCGCCTTGCCGGTGTAGAATTGCTGGCGTGTGCGGCCGTGCACCGTGACCATGCGGATGCCGGAATCTTCCGCGATGCGGGCGAGGCGAGGGGCGTTCAGACTGGCGTGGTCCCACCCCATGCGCATCTTCAGGGTGACGGGGACCGGGACGGCTTTGACGGTGGCGTCCAGGATGGCGGCGGCGGCGATTTCGTCGCGCATCAGGGCGGAGCCGGCCTGCTGGCCGAGCGCCACCTTGCGCACCGGGCAGCCGAAGTTGATGTCAATCAGGTCGGCGCCCCTGTCGACAGCCAGCCGGGCGGCTTCGGCCATTGCCTGCGGTTCGCAGCCGGCGAGTTGCACCGCGGACACGCCGCCGCAACCATCAACCTCCGCCATGCGGAGTGTGTTGCGGTTCTCCCGGATCATCGCCCAGGAGGCGATCATCTCGGACACGACCATGCCGGCACCCTGCTGCTTGGCGAGACGGCGGAACGGCAGGTCGGAGACGCCGGACATCGGCGCGAGAATGACCGGCGTGTCAATGCACACGCCGTGGCCGAGATTTATCGGTTGGAGCTTGGTGGGGGGACTACAGTTGCCCATGATTTGGGCAGTTTACGGCCACAGGGGCTGGGAGGGCAAGCGGAGAGGGCGGGGCAAGATGAAGACGAGATCGGTTGAGCAATCGGCTGGACGCGATCGGCTGGACGTGGACTGTCGCCCGGGCGCGATGTAGACTAGCTTAAGCTAGTCCGTTGGAGGGGTTTCATGCGTGCGATCGGCGCTTTCGAAGCAAAGAACAGGCTCGGGCAGCTTCTCGACCTTGTCGAACAGGGTGAGGAAGTAACCATTACCCGCCACGGTAAAGAGGTGGCGCGACTCGTCCCTGCCCGGATTATGCACAACCGGAACGAGGCGCGTGCAGCACTGCAGCGCATCCGCGATCGAGCAGAAAGCCGGAAGCTTGGACGGTTTGATTGGGCGGAGTGGAAATCATTCCGAGATGAGGGGCGACCGTGAGC
>DATIMO010000411.1:0-1846 GCA_035475215.1 Acetobacteraceae bacterium
TGGCAGCAATGGGGAACCTGCTGACCGTGTTCACCGACCGTCCGATTCGGGCACTGTATCTGTTGAATTTCGCACTCTATCTGACCCTGTTCGGCTATTTCCGGATGAGTCTGGTCTATATGGCCGATGCGCTGCATATGGCGGTGGGACGATCGACGATGGCCTATTCGTTCCTTGCCGGCATTTCACTGTTTGCCAGCTTCGTACTGGTGGCGCCGCTGACCCGCTGGTTCGGGCTGAAGCCGCTGGCAGTTGGATCAGCGATTTTGGCCGGATCACCATGATCGCAATCGTGCTGCACGTGAACGAGACCTGGATGCTGCTGGCCGTCGCTCCGACTACCCTGTTCGGAACCCTGACATTGTCCGCCTGCGCGGCAATCCTGGCCAATGCGGTTTCAGCCGAGCGGGAAGGCCGGGTCATGAGAACAACCAGGCGCTGCAAGTCGGTGCGGAAGCGGCCAGCGCGCTGATGGGTGGCGGACTTGCTGCGATCGCGACCGCTCTGCCGCTCGTCGCGTTCGGTATCGCTCTGGCCGGCACCGGCCTGCTTCTGGGACGGATACGTGAACCGGTTGATGCCGTGCCCGCGCCGGTGGGGGCGTGAACCGGTTACGGCTTTCTGCGATAGACTATCGTTGTGCCGAGCAGACAGCGCAGATCGGATGACGACCTGTTTGGGCCGGAGACGGAGGCGGACGCCGCCCCCGGGCCGCGGCCGCTGGCTGACCGGTTGCGTCCACGGGAACTCGATCAGGTCGTCGGGCAGGACCATCTGGTCGGGCCGGACGGCACGCTGGTGCGGATGCTGGAGCGGGGTTCGCTCGCGTCGTTGATCCTTTGGGGACCGCCGGGGACCGGCAAGACCACGGTCGCGCGGTTGCTCGCGACGCGTGCCGGGCTGCACTTCGTGCAGCTTTCGGCGGTGTTTTCCGGAGTGGCCGATCTGAAGCGCGCGTTCGAGGAAGCGGGCCGGCGACGGCGGGCGGGGCAGGGGACCTTGCTGTTCGTCGATGAGATCCACCGGTTCAATCGCGCGCAGCAGGATGGCTTCCTGCCGGTGGTGGAGGATGGAACCATCACGCTGATCGGCGCCACCACGGAAAACCCGTCCTTCGCGTTGAACGGCGCGCTGCTGTCGCGCTGTCAGGTGCTGGTGCTGCGACGCCTGGATGATGCCGCGCTGGAGAAGCTGCTGGAACGGGCGGAGGGCGATTTCGGTCGCGCTCTGCCGCTGACGGCGGATGCGCGCGTGGCGTTGCGCGCGATGGCCGATGGGGACGGGCGCTATCTGCTGAACATGGCCGAGCAGATCGCCGCGTTGCAGGCCGACACGCAGCCGCTCGATCCGGCGGCGCTGGCGGAGCTGCTGGCCCGGCGAGCCGCGTTGTACGACAAAGACCGGGAGGAGCACTACAATCTGATCTCGGCACTGCATAAGTCGCTGCGCGGGTCCGATCCGGATGCGGCGCTGTACTGGTTCGCCCGCATGCTGACCGGCGGCGAGGACCCACGCTATATCGCGCGGCGCCTGGTGCGGTTTGCCGCCGAGGATATCGGAATGGCGGACCCTGCCGCGCTGGTGCAGGCACTCGCCGCATGGGAAACGTACGAACGTCTCGGCAGCCCCGAAGGTGAACTGGCGATCGCGCAGACGGTGATCTACCTGGGCACGGCGCCGAAATCGAATGCCGTGTACACTGCGTATTCAGCCGCGCGCGCCGCCGCCAAATCGACCGGCAGCCTGATGCCTCCGGCGCATATCCTGAATGCGCCGACGCGGTTGATGAAGGACCTGGGCTACAGCGCCGGTTACGAATACGACCATTCGACCGAGGAAGCATTTT
>DATIMO010000412.1:0-2752 GCA_035475215.1 Acetobacteraceae bacterium
GCGGCCAGAATGCTGCCCCCGTCGCGTGGATCGCTGATAGATCGGGTGGAAGTTGTGCTGGCACCGTTACGGTGAGCATAGCGCATCGTCGGACGCGATCGAACTCCATCCGCACGTGCGGATAGGTCACGCCGCCCGCGCGAAAATTCCGCTCCAGCGGTGGCAACTTGATACCGACGGCGCCCGACGGCCGATCCGAGGTTGCAGCCAGCGCCAGCGCGCGTTCGCGCAATCGCTGCTCCCATTCCGAGGGGGGCACGACCTCATCGACCAACCGCCAATCGAGTGCACGCCGACCGCGCACACCTTCTTCGGTGGTGCAGAACACATCGGCGCGATCACGTCGTACCTTGCGCTTGTCGGTCAGGCGCGTCAGCCCGCCCGTGCCCGGCAGCACCGCAAGCAGAGGCAGTTCGGGCAGTGACACGGTGGATCGCCGGTCGTCGATCAGCATGATCCACGTGCAGGCTTCGGCCAGTTCGTAACCGCCGCCCGCGGCGGAGCCGCTGATCGCCGCAATATAGCGCTGACCGGATTGCTCGGACGCATCCTCGATCGCCAGCCGGGTCTCGTTGGTAAACTTGCAAAAATTTACCTTGTGGGCGTGGGATGCCTTGGCCAGCATGCGGATATTGGCGCCGGCGCAGAAAACATTCGGTTTGGCGGAACGCAGCAACACCGCACGCGTCTCCGGACGCTCGAAGCGCAGCCGCTGCACGGCATCGGCCAGTTCGATATCCACACCGAGATCATACGAATTCAGCTTGAGTTCCGTGTCGCCGAACACTCCGGCGGCCGGGTCCACATCCATTGTCAGTGTGGCAACCGGACCATCGAAGCCGAGCCGCCAGTGACGGTAGCGGCTGGGATCGGTCTGGAAGTCGATCTGCTTCATGGCCTGCGGTTCCCCGATCGAGGCCGGCATTGTAGCCGCCAATTTGTTCCGGCGCGCGGCCGGAATACACTCTTATCCGTGGTGACCTGGAGGATACATGCGGACCATCGCGATCGCGACGCTGCCGTATGCGCTGTTGTTGTTCGTTCCGATCTCGCTGTTCCTGCGCTACATCGCCGGCGCCCCAGTCATCTGGGTGTTCGTGGCCGGGGTGGCGGCGATAGCCGTTCTTGCCGACTGGGTCCGCCGCGCCACCGAGCAGGTCGCCGAGCGCACCGGGAGCACGATCGGCAGCCTGCTGAATGTCAGTTTCGGCAACGCGGCAGAGTTGGTGCTGGCACTGTTCGTTCTGTCCAGTACGCGGCCGCAAATCGTCCAGGCGCAAATCACCGGCTCGATCATCGGCACGACCTTGCTGTATCTTGGCATCGCGGCGCTGGTCGGTGGTATCGGCCGGGTTCGGCAAACGTTCAATCAGGCCAGGAGTGGACTGTTCTCAACGCTGCTGTTTCTGGTGGTGATCGCGATCCTGCTGCCCGCCGTATTCAACCTGACGGAAGGTGCCAGCACATCCGAAGCAGATCTGTCGCGGCTGGATGAGCATCTCAGCCTCGGCGTCTCGGTCGTGCTGCTGCTGCTCTACGGCGCCAACCTGATCTATGTGCTGATCACTCATCGTGATATCTTCGCCAAACGCGAACTGCCGTCCGGCGATGAGCCGGAGTGGAGCCTGGCGCGCGGGTTGTCCATCATGATTGCCGGCACGGTTCTGATCGCGCTGGAGTCGGAGCTCGTTTCCTCCGGGCTGGATGCAACCGCGATGCAGCTTGGCTTGTCGACGGTGTTCATGGGTGTGGTTGTGCTGGCACTGGTCGGCAGCGCGGCCGATCTGATCGCATCCGTCGCGTTCGCCCGACGCGACCAGATGGACGTCGCGTTCAGCATGTGTGTCGGTTCAGCCGTGCAGATGGCGCTGGTGATCGCGCCGATTCTGGTGCTGGTCTCGTGGTTCATCGGCACACCGATGAACCTAGTGTTCGGCAGCCCGCTGGATCTGTTTGCCATCGGTAGCGCAGCCTTCGTGGTCCGCACCGTGGCCGCCGATGGAGAGACGACATGGTTCGAGGGCCTGCTGCTGATCGGCGTCTATGTGCTGTTCGCGGTGGCGTATTTCTTCGAGAATCCGGCACGATCGTGAGACTGCCGGGTGAACTGGCCCTTGCGGACCGGCAATTTGCCTCGTATATGCACGGCACATTGCCAGATCGCCGCAGGCGGACTAGATGTCAGCTTCATTTGTCGAGGAAGTCGCTCGCAAGCTTGGCGGTCAGCCCGTTCTGGGGTCTGAGGTGCGATCACAGGCGGACCTCGCAATGGCTGTTCGCAATCGCCTCCCGTTGAGCGTGCTCCAGCAATTGGCGCGGGCCGGCCTAAGCGATCGCGAAATCGAGGAATTTGTGATCCCGCAGCGGACGCGCCGACATCGGGCGGACCGGAAACAGCGACTCACGGTTGAGGAATCGGATCGCGCCGTCCGTCTGTTGCGCATTCAAACCCTTGCTGAATTTACATTCGGCGATACCGAAAAAGCCAATCTCTGGCTGCGTCGGAAATTGACGGAACTGGGCGGTGAAACGCCGTTTGTGGTTGCCCGGACGGAAGCTGGAGCCCGCGTTATTGAGACGATCCTTGGCAAGATCGGCTGGGGTGCCGCGGCCTGATGCTGTTATGGCGCCTGTCGGGTCGCCAGCACGCCAATGCTTTCGACGGTGGGTATGGATTGCTCTTCAATGGCCGATGGAACACGGTCGGCCATGCTGTCACCTATTGCGCAACATCGCCATCACTCTGCGTCCT
>DATIMO010000413.1:0-3097 GCA_035475215.1 Acetobacteraceae bacterium
CGCCAACCACGTCGCTCCGAAGCCCGCCGTGGTGGTCACCTTCAGCCGTCCGGCTGGCTTTTCCTTGCTTTCGGTCAGCAGCGCCTCGGTCATCGCCAACTTGGCGAATACCTCTCGCACAGTGCGGTTCAGCGCCTCACCCTGCTCGGTCAGGATCAGCCCACGCGCATGGCGATGGAACAAGGGCACCGCCAACGCCTCTTCCAGTGCCGAAATCTGGCGGGATACCGCGGACTGGCTCAGGTTGAGCGTGTCCCCGGCATGCGTGAAGCTGCCGGCCTCTGCCACCGCGTGGAAAACGCGCAGCTTGTCCCAGTCGATCACCAGCCACCCCCTGCCTCCAGGATTGTCCCGGCGGCGTGTTCAGCCTGTCCCTGCCGACAATCTACCTATGCGTAACGCGCATGCAGTCGGGATGTAACCCCAAACTTTCCGAGTCGCGCCAGTCTCGCCTTCTATTCAGCCGCCAGGGCGGGCTCCGCAGCAACCCCGGCCAACCATTTTTCGGCTTCCAGCGCGGCCATGCAGCCGGTTCCGGCCGCAGTCACGGCCTGACGAAAAATCCTGTCCTGAACATCGCCGGCCGCGAAGACGCCTGGGGTTGAAGTGCGGGTGCTGCCCGGCAAGGCCCGAATATATCCTTCATCGTCCATGGCCACCTGGCCGGCGAAGATGGCCGTGTTCGGCACGTGGCCGATGGCAATGAAGACGCCATCGACAGCAATATCGGACATCACCCCTGACTTCACATCCTTGACTCGCACCCCGGTCACGCTTTCCGGCGATCCGCCGCCAAGAATCTCTTCCACCACGCTGTCCCAGACGACGTCGATCTTCGGGTTCGCGAACAACCGTGCCTGCAGGATCTTTTCGGCCCGCAGGGCGTTCCGCCGATGGATCAGTGTGACGCGTTCGGCATGGTGAGTCAGGAACAGCGCCTCCTCCACGGCGGTGTTGCCGCCGCCCACCACAGCCACCGACTTGCCGCGGAAGAAGAACCCGTCGCAGGTGGCGCAGGCCGAAACGCCGCGGCCCTGCAACCGCTGCTCGGACGGGATGCCCAGCCACCGCGCCTGTGCGCCGGTGGCGATGATCACCGAGTCGGCCAGAAACAAATCGCCGGAGTCGGCGCGGCAGCGCAGCGGGTGGGTGGTGAAATCAACGTCGACGATCAGGTCCTGGATTATCCGTGTGCCGACATGCTCGGCCTGACGGGCCATCTGCTCCATCAGCCACGGTCCCTGGATCACCTCGGCGAAGCCGGGGTAGTTTTCGACGTCGGTGGTGATCATGAGCTGTCCGCCCGGCTGCAACCCGGCGACCAGGATCGGCGCCAGATTGGCCCGCGCTGCGTAGATCGCAGCGGTGTAGCCGGCCGGGCCGGCCCCGATGATCAGCACGCGTGTGTGGTGGGTCTGCGCCATGCGAGTCGATCCGATATGCTGCACTCGACAATATCGGGTGCGTCCCGGATGGAGCAATCGGGCGCGTTCACGCGCTGTTGAGTGAGCCGCCCTGCGTTCCGATCCCCTGATCCCATGGTGAATCGCAGCCGGGAAGTCTTCTGGTCAGATACCTTCCTCGAGGCCGCTGGCGTCGAACTGATCACCGGCTCGTTGGATACCATGCTCGCGCGCCGCACGCGGCATGCGACGCACGGGCGCATTATGCCGCACAAAGCCTAGTCACCCCAACGAGGGGCGGTCTCCGTCCCTAGGAGATGGGCCGCCGATCGATGCCAGCTTTTCGGTGTTCGCCTTTCGCGCCGCCGAACCGTCCAGGAACGGCCAAGAGAAGCCACCGCACGACTTGCATGAAACTCACGCCGGCCTGACGGGCTTCGGAGAAACCGCCGCGTCTGTCTTTGGTGACGCAATCCGGCCTGTCCCGATTCCCAACAGAGACATTCCTCATACGTCGATTCCCGCCCAGCGCACGATGGACTTTGAGCGCCAGTCCAACGATTTGCTGCGAAATATCAGGCCTACCATGGCTGCCGGACCTTTGCGATCTTCGCGCGCTTTGTGAGCTTTGTGTTAAATCTGACCGCCCCGCGCCCGCGCCGCCGCTGCCGCGAACGCCGGCCGGGCTGGTGAACGAGATATTGCCGCGGGGCATCTGATTTCGCAGGCGGCATGGGTCTTTGACACAAAGATCAGGAAGGTCGGAAGGGCGCAAAGAAGATGTCCAGCTTAGCCCTCCAGCTTAACCCGATAGCGTGATCGCTTGGGGCGGACCCGTCAGAAGGGGTGAATCACGCTCTCCAACAAAGCAAGCCATCGAGTGACGTGGGCCCGGGTCGGGCCCCCAAGACCGGCGTGGCAACCGTAGCATCGAACCGTGGCGCTCATCAGCCGCTTTCTGGCGGTTCCGCCTCAAGCCGGTCACGCTCCAGACAGAAAGCGCAGGCAACGCCGCGCCCGAGCGCGAAAGTCGCCCGTGACCTGCGAAAATCAGTGTCGCATCGCGCCCGCCGGGCGCATCAATCGCCGCGTGACTGATAGTCGGCCACCACCACACACGAGGGCGCATCCACATTGACGAATGTGTTCACATGGTGAGCGAGCCAAGCGAACGCCTTCTTCCGTACCTCTGGCTGATCGGTTGGACCGACTTTCACGCTTTCTGACGGATCCGCCTCAAGCGATCACGCTGTAGCCGAATCGCGACGGCGGGACCGCCGCAGGGCGGCCCCGTGCATCACGCCTCGATGATGGTCCGAACGAGTTGTTCAGGGTGGGCCGGTGGCGGCCGCCACGGCGGAAACCAGAGGCGGGGGCCGCCATCCCGGGGGCATTGGCGGTATCAGCTTGGTGTCCGGCGGGACAAAATTGGTCATGCGGACCCGCTTGAACACGTCCTTGACCAGGGCAACAAGGCTGCCGCCGTTTTCGATAAGGACCAAGGTAATTTCCCGCCACAGCGGGTGTGACGTTACGATACCGAGATCGCCGCAGATGTCGACGAGAACGGCGCCGATCGGGCGGTGGCGGAGCTGGGCCGCGATTTCCTCGGGTGTGGGAAAGTGGTCGAGAAGGGAGGCGGGGTCGTCCTGGTGTCGGGCCGGGGGGCGGGCGTCGCGTGGCTTGCGGGGTGA
>DATIMO010000414.1:0-3936 GCA_035475215.1 Acetobacteraceae bacterium
CGTCGTGGTCAGCTTCCAGGTGAAATCCAGCATCGCGCGCTGCCGCGCGTCCAGCTTCGCCACGCGATGGTTCAGCGCCATCATCTCACCAAGTTCAGGATCGCCCGAAAGCATGCGCACCGCCGCACCATGGGCAACCAAGCAATAGTAGCACCGATTCGCGGACGACACGACAACCGCCACCATCTCGCGTTCCAGCTTCGACAGGCCAGAATCCGAAAGCATGACCTCGTTGTACATCGCCATGAAATTGCGCAGCCGCTGCGGTTTCAGGCTGTAGGCGCTGTACACGTTCGGCACGAAGCCGAGCTTGTCCTGACACTTGCGCCAGATTGCGCGCAGATCGTCGTCCAGCCCGTCAGGGTGGGGTACGCCAAGGCGAGAGATATGATCGGGCTGCGGCATCGCTAATCCAGCACCTGACTGTTGATCACGTTTCCGCGATTCGGCTTGCCATCGAGGACGCTGAGAATGTTTTCTGCCGTCACGCGCGCCATTCCCGCCACCGACTCCGTGGTAACCCCCGCCATATGCGGCGAGGCAATCACTGTTTCCAGCCGCAGCAGCGCATGCGAAACCGGCGTCGGTTCAGCCTCGAACACATCCAGCCCGGCGCCCGCAAGATGCCCCGTCGTCAATGCCTCGTGCAGGGCCGGCTCATCAATGATTCCGCCGCGTGCCGTATTCACGATGAACGAACCGCGCTTCATACGCCGCAGTCGGGCCGCGTTGAACAGCCCCACCGTCTCCGGGTTCTTCGGGCAGTGAATTGTAACGAAATCGACGCGCGGCAACGCGGCATCCAGATCGGTGACCGGTTCGCAGCCCGCCGCCCGGATGGTTTCCGCCGAGACATACGGATCATGCACCAGCACCTGCATGTCAAACCCGGCGCAGCGCTTCGCCGATCGGGTGCCGATCCGCCCGAACCCGACGATCAGCACGGTTTTCCCGGCAACCTCGGTCGGCAGACCGTCATGCCGGTCGCCCCATTTCCCGTCGCGCACCTTGCGGTCCAGCGCCGGCCCGCGCTTGGCAAGGGTCATCATCAAATACAGCGCATGCTCGGCCACGCTGGTGGAATTCGCTGTGCCAGCCACCATCAGCGGAATCCGCCGTGCCGTCAGTGCCGGCACCTCTACGGCGTCGTACCCGACGCCGATGCGGGCCACCACCTCCATGTGCGGCGAGGCATCCAGTTCCGGCTTGCGGTACGGCGTGCCGCCCAACGCGATACCCGCTGCGTCACCAAGCAACGGCAGCAGATCCGATTGCGCGATCGTTCCGGAATAGCTCCGCACCTCGATATCGTCGCGCGCCGTCAGCAGCGCGACACCTTCGTTGCCCATCGTATTGGGCACCAGCACCTTCTTGCGATTGGTCGGCATCTTCGATCCTTCAGAGCTTGCGCTGCAGATTGGCGACGTAGCTACGGTTCCAGGTGGGCGCAATCATCACTTCGTTGATGACCACATGAGGCGGCAGGCAGGCGATGTAGCGCACCAGGTCGCCGCAATCTTCCGCTTGCACCATGCGCGCCCGTTCCTCCGGTCCGACCGGATTGGGGCGCTTGTCCAGGATCGGCGTCGCCACCTCGCCGGGCAGCATCGCGGTGGAACGAATGCCGTTGATGCACTCTTCCATGTTGATGCTGTGACTCATCGCCACCACGCCGTGCTTGGCCGCGGTGTAGATCGGCCCGCTGAACCCGCCGATGAAGCGACCGGCCATGGAAGCGGTGTGTATGATCAATCCATCCTTCTGCGCGCGCATCATCGGCAACGCTGCGGTGACGCAATACAATGCCGAGGACAGATTGCCGTGTACCACCTCATCGATACCCTGCGGCGTCAGCTCGTTCCAGTGCCGGTCAACGATGTTCAATCCGGCGTTGTTCACCAGAATGTCCAGCCGTCCCAGCGTGTCCTTGATGAACGCACCAACCTTCTGCACCTGCGCCGCCTGCATCAGATCGGCGGGCTGCACGTGCGCGGTTCTGCCGTTTTCGCGGATCCGTCCGGCGACGTGCTCCAACGGTTCGCGCCGACGGCCGGTCAGCACCACGGTTGCGCCTTCTTCGGCGAGCGCCAGCGCAGCCGCTTCGCCGATACCGCTGCCGGCCCCGGTTATCCAGGCGACTTTTCCTGCCAGCTTCGGCATTGCCATTTCCTATGTTGATCTTCAGCCATTCAACGGGTTCGTGGCGCTGCCGGCAAGACCCACACGACCTACTTGCACGGAAAACGCTCGCCGAGAAACTGTGCCAGCCCCCGTGCCGCTGGCAGTTTCGCATGTTCCGGAACCGCCCGCACCCACTCCACAAATTGCGTCAGTGTCGCGGTGCGGGTGGGTGCCGGGTTCGGGAAGCAGAATGGCTTCTTGTTCCCGGCAGTCCCCAGCAGCACATCGGCCGCGCCCTGCGCGAACCCATGGCAGTAGTTCACTTCGGCGTCGCCACGGCCATCGCGCGGATTTGCCGCACAGAGCTGCGCCAGATCGCCGGCCGTGCGGGCGTGCAGGTCTATCGCGCGTTGGGCCTGGGATGCGACCGGCAACGCGACCAGCGCCATGACGGTACCAGCCAAAACGAAAAGCCTCATGTATATGACCCCCGATTCCAGGACACACACCCTACTCAATCTCCTCCGCATGATGACACGCCACCTGCACGCCATCGAGCACCCGCAGCAGCGGTCTCTGCTCGCGACAGACGGCGGTCGCATGCGGGCAGCGCGTATGATAGGCGCATCCGGTCGGCGGGTTTAGCGGCGAGGGCGGCTCTCCGCGCACCGCCTCCCGCACGCGCACCGCGCGCAACCCGGGCGTAGCCGCCAGCAGCGCACGCGTATAGGGATGCCGCGGCCTGGCGAACAACGCGCTGCGCGACGCCTGCTCGACCACGCGCCCGAGATACATCACCATCACTTCGTCGGCGATGTGCCGCACCACCGACAAATCGTGGCTGATGAACACATACGCGATGCCGAACTCGTCCTGCAGGTCCAGCAGCAGATTCAGCACCTGCGCGCGTATCGAAACATCCAGCGCCGATACCGGTTCGTCGGCAACCACCACGCGCGGCCGCAGCATCAGCGCGCGGGCAATGGCGATGCGCTGGCGCTGCCCACCGGAAAACATGTGCGGATACCGCCCCGCCTGATCCGCCCGCAGGCCCACGCGCGCCATCATGGCCAGTGCGGTGTCGCGCCGTTCCGCCGAGGCGATCCCCGCAATCGCCAGTGGTTCCTCCAGAATCCCCGCTACGGTCCGCCGCGGGTTCAGCGAACCATACGGATCCTGAAATACCATCTGCACGCTGCGCCGTACCACGGCATCGGACGGATCCGCCGGCCGCCCGTCGATTACGATGGTCCCGCTGCTCGGCGCCTCCAGCAAGGAAATCATGCGCGCCAGCGTCGATTTGCCGCACCCGCTCTCGCCCACGACCGCCAGCGTACGTCCCGGTTCCAAAGCAAACGACACACCGCTGACCGCGTGCAGCGGCAAGCGTGGGCCCAGTGCTCCACGGCGCACCAGATAGATGCGTGAAACCTCATCTGCCGAAAGCAGCGTCACAGCGGAGCGTGACAGCGTACGGCGCCGTCGTCGACCGGCAGCAGCAGCGGCCTTTCCCGGCAACGATCGAACAAGTAGGGACAGCGGGGCGAAAACAGGCAGCCCCTTGGACGATCCGCAATCCCCGGTACCACACCCGGAATCGTGGCAAGACGTCGCCGCTCGTCAGCGCGTTCCGGCAGCGCATCCAGCAGCGCCGCCGTGTAGGGATGCATTGGGTGCGCCAGCAACGCCTCGGCCGGTCGCGACTCCATCACCTGCCCCGCATACATCACCTGAACCCGATGCGCCCGCTCGGCCACCACCGCCATGTCATGCGTGATCAGGATCAGCCCCATTCCCCGCTCGGCCTGCAAATCC
>DATIMO010000415.1:0-8128 GCA_035475215.1 Acetobacteraceae bacterium
AACAACCAGCTTTCGCTTTGCCGATTCCGTTGATCACAGCCGAGCCCACCCGGGGGACTCGATCCGGTTCTGGCTGCAAGGTACCGAGTATGACAACAGCCTGCTGGTGAGGATGGAGGCATGGTGAACGGCTATGATAAGACGTTGATATGTAACCATGAGGCGATCTCCTTCACTGGTGCCGCGGACGGGACATAGCGGACCGACTCGTCCCGACAGCAACTAGCATCAGCTTCCCCGGGCCCCCGCGTCGCCACCGTGGTCCGCAACCTCGACCCTGTCGGTAAGCGAAGGTGAAACCGTCGCGGTCATCGGCGAATCCTGCTCCGGCAAATCCGTCACCGCCCTCGCCATCACCCGCCTGCTCGGCTACTCCCCGAGCGATCCTCGCGGTGGCCGTCGATCAACGCGACCATGGCTCGACCTGGCGATCGAGCTCCGCCTAGGCAAAAGGCGCCGATGCTTTTCGCAGAATCTCATTGGCTTGGCGTTGTCGCGGCGGAAGTCAGCAATCGTCTTGAAGTCCGGCGCCAGGCGCCTGGTTAACCACATCAGCTCGACATCGCGCTGCGCCTCGCGCTCAGGCCGGCGGCTGGATGGGATGCGGTTCAAGCAGCCTTAGACATATAGTTTCAACAGGACGGCCGGATGGTAGCCGGGGCGCCCCGTGCCCGCGGGAACTACCCTTTCAAAGCCAAGCGACGAAAGCCTCGACTGCGCGGACCGAGTTATCTTCGCACACGTAATCGTCCAAGCTCTCACGGAGCAGCAAACTCTGACGCCGATCCAAGCCCTCCATGTATCGCGTCATTGAAACGACCTCGCCGCGCTCCGATACAGCGAATCTGCCATAGCGGTGTCGCTTCGGGTACTCCCAATCGCCCTCCGGCTGTGCGGTCGGCAATGTTTTCACACAGTCTCGGTCGAAGCGATCATCGGACAGGCCCGCTGGTATCAGTCCATTGCGGCGTGCGTGTTCCCCGGCGCCGGGCCCGCGGCGCGCGGACGGCGCATCAGGAACAGCAGCAGTATCGCCGGAAGGGTGGTGAAGATCATCAGCTTGTAGTCGTCCATATAGGCGATGATCTGCGCCTGCTGGTTGATAATGCGATCCAGCATCGCCGCGCCGTGCGGGGTGGCGAAATTGAGGAAATGATGCGCCCCGCCCGTCTGAAGTGCGCGATTGAAGGGCGTCACGTAGGAACCGATCTCGGCGTGCAGCGCCTGAGTGTTGTGTGCCAGCAGTCCCGACATGACGGACACGCCGATCGCCGCGCCGATATTGCGCAGCAGGCTGAACAATGAAGCACCGTCGGTACGCAGTTCCGGCGCGAGCGTGGCGAAGGCGATCACCTGCAGCGGGATGAACACCAACCCCATCCCGACTCCCTGCACCATGATTGTCATGATCAGAGTGGTTTCGGAAATGTCGGGGGTCCAGCGGGTCATGGTCCAGATCGACCAGCAGAGCAGCAGCAGGCCCACTCCCATCAGTTTTCGGGGGTCCAGCCTGGCGGCGCGTCCGGCGAACATCATAGCCAGCATGGTGCCGATGCCGCGTGGCGCCATGACCAGACCGGCCGTGGCCACCGGATAATTGGCCAGCCCCTGCAACCACGGCGCCATGAGCGCCGAGGTGGAGACCAAGATGGTCCCCATCGCGAACATCATCGCGAGGCCTGATGCAAAATTGCGGTCCTTGAACAGGCTCGGGCGGATGAACGGTCGCTTGGCCGACAGCAGATGCACCAGGAACAGGTAGGCACCCAGTCCCGCCAGCACGCCTTCGGTGATGATCTCGCCGGAGCTGAACCAGTCCTGATCCTGTCCGCGATCGAGCATGAGCTGGAACGCGCCGATGCCCATGGATAGCGCGGCGAAGCCGATCCAGTCGAAGCGCAGGCTGCTCTGGCCTTGCGCGTTCGGCATGAAGACGATCAGGCCGAATGTGGCCAGGATGCCAAACGGCAGGTTGATGTAGAAGACATAGCGCCAGTTGTACAGTTCGGTCAGATAGCCGCCGAGCGTTGGGCCCAGGATCGGCCCGATCATGACGCCTATGCCCCAGACCGCCATTGCCTGACCGCGCTGCTCGATCGGGTAGATGTCGAGCAACGTGGCTTGCGACAGCGGCACCAGCGCGGCGCCGCACATGCCTTGCATGATGCGGAACATCACCATCTGCGACAGTGATTGAGCCGCGCCGCACAGCATGGAGGTGATGGTGAACCCGACCAGGCACATCACGAACAGCCGCTTGCGCCCGAAGCGCTGCGCCATCCACCCGACCGGCGCAGTCATGATGGCTGCGGCGGTGATGTAGGAGGTCAAGACCCAGGTGATCTCGTCATAGCTGGCGGACAAGCTGCCCTGCATGTACGGCAGCGCAACGTTGGCGATGGTCTGATCCAGCGCCTGCATCAGCGTGGCGCCCATCGTGCAGATAGTGATGATGCCGCGATGGGGGGCTTTGTTAGGGGTGGTCATGGGGGGTGACCCGGGCGACCCCTCCCCCCAACCTTGGTCTGCTTCGCAGCCCAAGCCCGCAAGGGGAGGGGGGAAGAACGCGAACAGTGCATTAGAACAGGTCCGCGATCGACCTTGTATGCCCGGTGTCGATACTGGTCTCGACGCTCATGCCGGTGCGCAGTTCGGGATCGCCGGGATGGCGGTCGACGCGGATGCGCACGGGAATGCGCTGCACCACCTTCACCCAGTTGCCGGAGGTATTCTGTGCCGGCAGCACGGAAAACTCCGAGCCCGAATTGGGGGAGATGCTCTCCACCACGCCCGGCCAGACGCGGCCGGGATAAGTATCCACGGTAACGTCCACATGATCGCCGGGCTTTACCCAGGTCAGCTCGGTTTCCTTGGGGTTGGCTTCCACCCAGACACGTTCGGATGAAACCAAACCGAACGCCGCGGTTGATGCGGCGAGATACATCCCGGGCTGAACACTCTCCACGTCGGTGACGGTACCGGCAAACGGCGCCCGGATGACGCTGTTGTCGAGCTGACGCTGAGCCTCATGCACCTTGGCCATGGCGGCCGCATACTGCGGAAGCTGTTCTACCGGGGTGTCGGCGGCGCCGCCGAGTCGGGCGAGTTGCACCTCGGCCTGTTCCTTCAGCGACTCCACGGCGTGCTGGTCGGCGGACAGAGCGAAGCGGGCGTTGTCGAACTCGGCCCGGGTGACGCCGCCGCCCTTCACCAGAGTGGCGTAGCGGTCGTAATTGGCCTGATCTGCCTGTACCTGGGCCTGCTTTACGTCGATGTCGCGCAGCATCCGGCGGTAGTCGCGCTGCATGGCGCGCAGGGACAGCGTTGTTTCGGCCAAATCGGCCTTGGCACCTGCCACGCCGATGTCATACCGACGGGGATCGAGCCGCAGCAACACCTGGCCTTGTTCGACGTGCTGGCCGTCCTTAACCGGCACCTCCGCGACAATTCCGGCAACATCAGTGGAAAGCGCTTCCTTGGCGGCCCGCACATAGGCGTCGTCGACGGTGACGTAACGCCCGCCATGCAACCAGAAGGTCAGTGCGCCGGCCCCGACCACCAGGATACCGGCAATCATCAGCATCGGGCCGAGAGCGTGACGGCTGATCCTGGCTCGGCGCGGCCGGTCCGTGACGCCGCCGACGCCAGGAGCGCCGACCCGGGAACTGCTGACTGGCGACGGACCCTGGGCAGCGGCGCTCTGCGACATCAGGCGACCTCTTCGGTGACGGGATCGGGGGCGGGTTCTGGGTCGGCGCGACGCGCTGTCAACGTGGCTTTCATGGCAATCAGGGCTTTCGTGGCGGCGTCCAGCGTCGAGCGGTCAAGCCCGGCGGAAAGCATGCGGGTGATCTCGGTACGCTGATCGTCGATCTCACGCAGGACCGGATAGGCGTCAGGCAGAAGATGAAGGCGCCAGATTCGCCGGTCCTTCGGGTCGGGTCGCCGTTCGACCATGCCGCGCGTTTCCAGCCGGTCGATCAGGCGAGCCACCGTGATGGGCTCGACCTCCAGAAGCTCGGCCAATTCCTTCTGGGAAATACCGGGCTGACGCTCCAGCCAGATCAGGATAGCCCATTGCGCGCGGGTCATGCCGTGCGCGCGGGCGCGCTTGTCGGCATCGACCCGCAGCAGACGGGCAACGTCGTGCAGCAGGAACAGCAGGTCGCGTTGAAATTCAGTCAAGGCAGCATAGCCCCTACCGGTGAAGCGCGGTTGCTTATGATAAGCAGCGTTATCATGAGTATGCCAGACCTGATGCTATGCGTCATATGCAGAACGGACCCATGCTCGGCGGAGCGGCTGGGACGCATTATGCTGCCGAGGTATCGGCGGGGCAGGCGGTCCGGGCGGAGCATGACGTCTTGTGGATCGCGCTGGGGTGGGCGCTTGTGAGGACCGGCTGCCCCGGTTGCTCGGCGTTGTCGGGGTGCATGCGAGCCTGTTGCGGTTGGCAAAGGGGGAGCCGGTCGGGCAGGCTCTGCTGGAGACGGTCCGCGAACTGGGCGCGAACCTGCTGGTGATGGGGGCGTATGCGCACGGACCCTGGCGGGAAGCGCTGTTGGGGGGCGTGACCCGCGATGTGCTGATGCAGGCGACGCTGCCGGTATTGTTGCAGGGCTGAATGGTACCGCGCGGCCGGCGCGGGCGTTCGGGCCCGATCTGGCTGGGCCAAATGCAGTTGACGCCATTCAGCGGCCGGCTTACGCCGCACCGGGAAACTTCGGGAACCGATACGCGTGCCAATCAAACTGCTTCTGACCGGTGGCTGCGGGTTCATCGGTTCGGCGGTCGTGCGGCATCTGCTGCGCGGATCGGACCATGTGGTGGTCAATGTCGACAAGCTGACCTACGCGGCGTCCGAGCAGGCGCTGGAAGAAGCGCGCGGTCATCCCCGGCATGTTCTGGTGCGCGCCGATGTCGCGGACCCGACCGCAATGAACCAGGTGTTCGCGACGCATCAGCCGGACGCGGTGATGCACCTTGCCGCGGAAAGCCACGTCGATCGCTCGATCGATGGACCGGCCGAGTTCGTCCGCACCAACATCATCGGAACATTCACGTTGCTGGAGGTGGCCCGCGCGTATCACGGTGGCCTGACTGGCGCTCGACGGGACGGGTTCCGCTTCCACCATGTCTCCACCGACGAAGTGTTCGGCGCGCTCGGGCCCGGCGACGCAGCTTTCACCGAAAGCACGCCGTACGACCCGCGCAGCCCCTATTCGGCGAGCAAAGCAGGGTCCGACCATCTGGTGCGCGCCTGGTTCCACACCTACGGGCTGCCGACAATTGTCAGCAATACCTGCAACAATTACGGCCCGTGGCAGTTTCCAGAAAAACTGATTCCGCTTGTCATCCTGAACGCCCACGACGGCAGGGATTTGCCGGTCTATGGCGACGGATCGCATCGGCGCGACTGGCTCCAGGTAGAAGACCATGCCGAGGCGCTGGTACGGGTACTGGAACGCGGCGCGCCCGGCGCCACCTACACGATCGGCGCCCGCCAGCCGCGCAGCAATCTCGAGGTGGTGCGCACAATCTGCGCCTGTCTCGATCGCCGTATCCCCGATCCGGCTGGCCCGCGTGACCGGCTGATCCGGTTCGTTCCGGATCGGCCGGGACATGATTTCCGGTATGAGGTCGATCCGACCCGCACGGAGACCGAGCTTGGCTGGACCGCGCGGCATGATTTCGAAACCGGCCTGGAGCGGACCGTCGATTGGTACCTGGCGAACCGGCCCTGGTGGGAAGCCGTGCGCGCCAGCCGCTATGCCGGGCAGCGGCTTGGCCAGTCGCCGGTGATGCCCCGGCTTGTACCGGCGAACGGGGAATGAAAGGCATCATTCTTGCCGGCGGCTCCGGCACTCGGCTGCATCCGGCAACGCTTACCATCTCCAAGCAGCTTCTGCCGGTCTATGACAAGCCGATGGTATATTACCCATTGTCGTCACTGATGCTGGCCGGCATCCGCGAGATACTGGTGATTTCCACGCCGGGCGACCTGCCGCAGTTCCGGCGTCTGCTCGGCAACGGAGAGCGGTTCGGGGTCAGGTTTGATTACGCCGAACAACCGCGCCCGGAGGGTATCGCCCAGGCATTCCTGATCGGCGGGGACTTCATCGGCGGCGAAGCCTGTGCGCTGGCGCTCGGCGATAACCTGATTCATGCCGACCACCTTTCGACGGTGCTGCGCGCGGCTGCGGCGCGTGCGCATGGCGCAACGGTGTTCGCGTATCAGGTGCGTGACCCTGAACGCTACGGCGTGGTCAGTTTCGACATTGCCGGACGGGCTGTGGAGATCGTCGAGAAACCGACGGCGCCGACATCCAACTGGGCGGTGACCGGATTGTATTTCTACGACCATCGGGTCAGCGAACTGGCGGCGGCGATCAGGCCCTCGGCGCGCGGCGAGCTGGAGATTACCGATCTCAATCGCATCTACCTTGAATCTGGTTCGCTGCATGTGGAGCGGCTTTCGCGCGGATGCGCCTGGCTGGATGCCGGCACGCCCGACAGCCTGTTGCAGGCGTCCACTTTTGTGCAGACCATCCAGTCGCGCACGGGCATGCTGGTCGGCTGTCCCGAGGAAGTCGCATTCCGCATGGGCTTTATCGACGCGCCAATGCTGCGCAAGCAGGCGCTGCGGCTCGGCAAGACCGAGCTCGGCCGCGTGCTGCTGGAATTGGCAGAAGGGTCGCACGAATGAGGGCCGAGGCACTCGCCATCCCCGAGGTTCTGCTGGTAACGCCTGACCGGCACGTGGACCCACGCGGATTTTTCTCTGAGACCTGGACGCAACGGCGTTACGCGGAACTCGGCATTCCGGGACCATTCGTGCAGGACAATCACAGCCTTTCGGCGGAACGCGGCGTGGTGCGCGGACTGCATCTGCAGATTGCACCGCACGTGCAGGGCAAGCTGGTACGTGTGGTGCGTGGCGCGATCTGGGACGTGGCGGTGGATGTGCGCCATGGCTCATCGGATTTCGGGCGCCATGTCGGTGCGGTGCTGAGTGCGGAGAACTGGCAGCAGCTTTGGATTCCGGGCGGCTTTCTGCACGGCTACTGCACGCTGGAGCCAAACACCGAAGTGATCTACAAGGTCACCGCGGACTATAGCCGGGAAACCGAACGTGGGGTGATCTGGAACGATTCTGATCTGGCGATCCCCTGGCCGGTGCAGGACAGCCCGATGCTGTCGGAAAAGGACCTGCGGCTGCCGCGGCTGGCGGATTGCCCCGAATGGTTCCGTGTGTGACGGTACTCGTCACCGGAGGCACCGGCCAATTGGCGACCGCTGTTGCGAAAGCCGGTGGTGACCGGGTCCGGCTTGTCGGTCGCCCGCTGTTCGATTTCGGTCACCCAGCCGGCATCGAGCAGATGTTTCAGGCTATCGCGCCGCGGCTGGTGGTGAATGCGGCGGCATTTACCGCGGTCGATGCTGCTGAAACCGATATTGCCGCCGCGTGGCGCGCTAACCGCGACGGCCCTGTACTTCTCGCACGGATTTGCGAACAGGCGGACATCCCGCTGATCCATGTGTCCACCGACTACGTGTTCGACGGGACCAAGGGTGCGCCCTACGTGGAAACCGATGCGACCGCGCCGCTCGGCGTCTATGGCGCCAGCAAGCTGGCCGGCGAAGACGCAGTGCTGGATGCGTGCAGCCGCGCCGTGGTGTTACGCACGTCGTGGCTGTATGCTGGAGCTGGGCGAAATTTCGTGCGCACCATGCTGAACGCGGCGCGCAAGACCGATCGGCTGCGCGTGGTTGCGGACCAGACCGGATGCCCGACCACGGCAGAGGATCTGGCGTCGGCGATTCTGGCGATTGTCGAGCGGATCGGGGTGGCCGGGTGGCAGCCGTCATTCGGCGGTGTGTTCCACGCCGCCGGCACCGGGTGGACGACATGGCACGGGCTGGCCTGTGCGGTATTCGAGGAAGCCGCGCGGTATGGACTGGCACAGCCGGAAGTGGTGCCGATCGCCACCGCCGATTGGCCGACCCCGACGCGCCGTCCGGCGGATTCACGACTGGACTGCAGCAAGATGGCTGGTGTGTTTGATCATCGCTTGCCGCATTGGCGGGACGGGCTGACGCGGACGGTCGATGCGATCTTCGCTGCGGC
>DATIMO010000416.1:0-2664 GCA_035475215.1 Acetobacteraceae bacterium
CCGTGCCGATCCAGGTCCAGGTGCCGTTGTCGTGCAGAATGTGGCGCTGGTACTTCGCGTAGATCCGCCCGCCCGACGGGTTCGGCAGCCACATGCCGCCCTTGAAGATCGCATCGAAGGCCTGGTCTTCGCTGATCTTGATGGGCCACGATTTCTGCATGCCCTGCGCAAGGATTTTCGGCGTACTGGTACCCAGCGTAAACAGCGTGGGCTGACTGGCCGCCATGGCCGGGGCGGCGCCCAGAATCAACAACAAGCCAAACATCTGGCCCAGGTTACGCAGGAAATGATGTGGCATGGCACTTCGCAAAAGCGGCAGAAGGCGTCTTTATACCAGCGGCACGCCCGCCCCGGGCTGCCGTCTGATGCACAGTTCAGGCATGGTGCGGATCTGCCGCTGGAATCGCGGGCGCTGTCACAACCGCTGCGTGCCCTGCCGCACCTGCGGGTGACCTGTTGCCGGGCATCTACCGAACCGACAAGCATCACGGGCCGATCCGTTACAATTCCGGCGTTTTCCAGCACGGACCCGGCATGCCGAACGACGCACCGTTGTGGACCCCAAGCCCCGAACGCAGGGACGCCACCAACCTGCATCGGTTCGTCCGTTTCGTGCGCGAGACCACCGGCAATGCGGACATCGGCAGCTACCTTCCGCTTTACGACTTTTCCATTCGGCACCCGGAGAAGTTCTGGCCGCTGGTGTGGGAGTTCTGCGGCATCCGCGCCACCGGCGATTTCGAACCGGCGCTGGCCGATGGCGACCAGATGCCCGGCGCGCGCTGGTTTCCGAACGTGCAGCTCAACTTCGCGCAGAACCTGTTGCGCTTCAGGGACGACAAGCCTGCGCTGATCTTCCGCAACGAGTGGGGCCACAAGCGCGAGATCACCTACGCGCAATTGCACGCGATCGTGGGGCGCATCGCGCACGCGTTGAAACAATCGGGCATCGGCAAGGGCGACCGGGTGGCGGGATTCCTGCCCAACCTGCCGGAAACCATCATCGCCATGCTGGCAACGGCGTCGCTGGGCGCGGTCTGGTCATCCGCCTCGCCGGATTTCGGCGTCAACGGCATCGTCGACCGTTTCGGCCAGATCGAGCCCAGGGTTTTGTTCTGCGCCGACGCTTACGCCTATGCCGGCAAGCGCCACGATTGCCTGGCCAAGGTGCGCGACGTGCTGGCGGCAATCCCGGCCATCGAAAAATGCGTGGTGATTCCCTATTCCGGCGAGCCCCTGCAACTCGAGGGCCTGCGCGGCGCGATTTCATGGGACGACTTCGCCGGTCAGGAGGATCACGCGCTGGAATTCGTGCCCACGCCGTTCGACCACCCGCTCTACATCATGTATTCCTCGGGCACCACCGGCCAACCCAAATGCATCGTGCACGGCGCCGGCGGCACGCTGTTGCAGCACCTGAAGGAATTGGTGCTGCACTCCGACCTGAAACGCGAGGATCACATCTTCTACTACACCACCTGCGGCTGGATGATGTGGAACTGGCTGGTGTCCAGCCTCGCGGTGGGCGCGGCGGTAGTGCTGTACGACGGCTCGCCCGCCTGGCCCGACGGCAATGTGTTGTGGAACCTCGCCGACGAAGTGGGCATCAGCATTTTCGGCACCAGCGCCAAGTGGATCGACGCGACCGCCAAGATGGGCGTGAAGCCGCGCGAAACGCACAAACTGACGCCGCTGAAAGCCATCCTTTCGACCGGCTCGCCGCTGGCGCCGGAAAGCTTCGATTACGTCTACCGCGACGTGAAGGAGAACGTGCAACTCGCATCGATCTCGGGCGGCACCGACATCATTTCCTGTTTTGCGCTGGGCAACCCGCTGCTGCCGGTGTATCGCGGCGAACTGCAGTGCCGCGGTCTCGGCATGAAAGTTGAAATCCTCGACGATGCCGGCCAGCCGGTGCGCGAACAGCCCGGCGAACTGTCCTGCGTCGCGCCATTTCCGTCGATGCCGGTGATGTTCTGGAACGACCCGGAAGGCGAAAAATACCGCGCGGCGTACTTTTCCAGGGTGCCAGGCGTGTGGTGCCACGGCGATCGCGCAGAACTGACCAAACACGACGGCATCATCATCTACGGCCGCTCTGACGCCACCCTCAACCCCGGCGGCGTGCGCATCGGCACCGCGGAAATCTACCGGCAGGTGGAACAACTGCCGGAAGTGCTGGAATCGGTCGCGGTGGGCCAACGCTGGCAAGGCAGCGAGCGCATCGTGCTGTTCGTGCGGTTGCGCGAAGGGGTCACGCTCGACGATGCACTGCGCGACCGGATCCGCAAGCAGATCCGCACGAATACCAGCCCGCACCACGTGCCCCCCAGGATCCTGCAGGTGACCGACATTCCGCGCACCATCTCGGGCAAGATCTCGGAACTCGCGGTGCGCGCGGTGATCCATGGCGAAAAAGTGAAAAACACCGACGCCTTGGCAAATCCAGGCTCGCTGGATCAATTCGCCGCACTCGGCGATACGCTCGCCACCTGACCCGCGGGACGAGGCGTCGAGCATGAAGCTGGTCATCCAGATCCCCTGCCTCAACGAGGCCGCCACGCTCGGAGCCGCATTGGCGACTCTGCCTCGCGCAGTTGAGGGCTTCGAAACCGTGGAGTGGCTGGTTGTGGATGACGGCTCCACGGACGGCACCGCGGAACT
>DATIMO010000417.1:0-13110 GCA_035475215.1 Acetobacteraceae bacterium
AGAATTGCCGCTGGTCCGATCCGCTTACCGGCAAGGGCAGCGTGTGGTCGGGATTGTCAAAATCCCAGTGCGGATAGTCGGATGCAAACAGCAACCGGTCCCAGCCGATCCACCCGATCTGGTCCAGCAGGTGCTCGCGCGGCTGCGGTTCTTCCATCGGCTGGGTGGTGGACCAGACCTGGCTGCGGATATACTCCGATGGCGGACGCATCAGATGCGGCGTCTCACTGCGCATGCGTAACCACAGCCGGTCGAGCCGCCAGCACAGTGACGGCAGCCAGCCGAACCCGCCTTCGATCATTACGAATTTCAGGGTCGGCAACCGCTGGAAGACGCCCTCCAACACCATGCTGGACAGGTGTGATTGAAACGCCTGCGCATGGGCCAGCATGTCTTCCAAGTAGAAGCTCGGCCACCCGCTGCCGGTCGCCGGATGCCCGCTGAACCCGAACGCGTGCATGGCGACAGGGATGTCGGCGGCGGTCGCGGCTTCGAAGATCGGGCGGTAGCGCCGCGCGCCCAATGGTTCGGCAGTGCGGCTCATCAGCAGCACGTGGCCGAAGCCTTCGATCGCGGCGCAACGCTCGATCTCGGCAGCGGCTGCCTGTGGATCTTCGTAGTTCACCACGACGGATGCACGCAGCCGCGGCTCCGGACGGACCAGATGCTCGATCTGCCAATCGTTCATCGCCTGGCTGACTGCGTTGCCGAGATCGGGATTCGCGAAATTCTGGCTCGGCTGCGGCGGGTTGATGAGACCGAGCTCGATGTTGAAGGCATCCAGGTGCTGCGCGCGGGTGAATTCCAGGTTGCTGCCGGGGGGCGCGCCGTCGGGCGGCCATGCATCGCGCCGTGCCGCCATGGGGGCGGATTTGGGGAAGGCGGGCGCGCCGTCGGCATAGCCGGTGCGGTGCGTCATCCCATATGTTTCGATATGGTTTCGCCAGCGTGACGTCAGATAAGGATACAGGTCACGGATAGAGCGGGGGCCAAGGTGCAGATCGCAATCGGCAATCGGTGCGCGGGTGGTGTTGGTGGGCGCTACGGCCCGAAGAGTGCGAAGTTCGACGTTCATCGATCCTGGTTCCGGCGCCGGTCAGTGGAAATGATACACCTGCAACGCATTGTCGCGCAGGATCGCCCGTTCCTGGTCCTGGGTCAGCTTGATGCGCCAGGCCTGGCGCGGATCGTCGTAATCCCAGTGCGGATAGTCGCTGGAATACACCATGCGATCCCAGCCGATCCAGTCGAAGACCTGGCGCAGGTCTTCGGGATTTTCCGGTTCTTCCACTGGCTGGGTGGCGAACCAGAGATTGCTGCGCATGTACTCCGAAGGCGGGCGCTTCACCTGCGGTACTTCATCGCGCATCTTCTTCCAGTGGTTGTCGAGCCGCCAGGCCAGCGTCGGGGCCCAGGCGAAGCCGCCTTCGATCAGCACCACCTTCAGGCCGGGGAATGCTTCGAAGACACCTTCCAGAATCAGGCTGGCAGCCTGGTTCTGCATCGAATGCACCAGCATGTGGTGATCCTCGATGTAGAACTGCGGCCAGCCACCGGCGGATGGCGCGCTGTTCTGCGTGCCCCCGATATGCAGGCCAATGGAAAACCCGTTGGCCTGAGCGGCAGTGAAGATCGGCCAGTATCGCTTCCGCCCGAGTGGCTCGGTGGTCTTCGAGCCAAGCTGGATCTGGGCGAAGGCAGGATCACCGGCGCGGGCCTCGATTTCCCTGACGGAGGCTTCGGGATCGTCCTGCGGGACCAGAACCGAGGCGCGCATCCGTGGTTCCGGCACGTAGAAGGTCTGCTTCTGCCATTCGTTCATGGCGGTGCAGAAAGCTGCCGCCGCGTCGTGGTTGCGGGCGATATTGGCGTTCAGCAACGGTTCCAGCACGCCAAAAGCGATGTTGTTGGCGTCGAGGTGCTGCTCGCCGATGAAACCAACGTCGGAGCCCGGCAGTCCGCCACCTGGGGGCCACGCGTCGCGCCGGCAGGTGTTCGGGGAAAACCGCGGATAGGTGCCACGGGCCGCATACGGACCGCAGACGAACTTGTCATATTCCAACAGGTATTTCCGCCACCGCGCCGGCAGATAGGGATCGAGATCGCGCGGCGTCTTCATGTAGGGATGAATGTCCGTATCAATGATGCCGATGCGCGCTTCTGCGTCCGGCCGGCGATCGATGATCTCGGCGGTCATACTCACTGCACGGTCTCCTTGAGGCGGGGATAGGTGGCAAGCGGGTTGTCGTGCCGCATCTTGCGGATCAAGTCCGGGTCGAGGCCGGGCGGGATCGGGTCGTCGCCGTCGAACTGCCAGTGGGGATAGTCGGTTGCAAACAGCAGCATGTCATCAGAGTTGATCTGGTTGATGATGCGGTCGAGCGATTTGGGATCCGGCGGCGCGTCGATCGGCTGCGCGGTCAGGCGGATCTGGCGGCGAATCGTGTCAGCCGGCGATTCCTTCACCCACGGCACCTCGGCGCGCACGCCGCGCCACGTCTTGATGGCGCGCCAGATGAAGCCGGGCAGCCAGGTGACGCCGGATTCGATCAGCACGAATTTCAACGAGGGGAACTTCACGAAGATGCCGTTGGAAACCAGACTGAGAAGCTGGTCTTCGAACGTCTGCTGATGCGCGATGTAGTCGTGCAGGAAATGCGACGGCCAGCCGGTGGAGGTGGGGGTGTAGCGATACATGCTGCCGGCATGCAGACCGATCGGCAAATTGTGCCGGACGGCGGCTTCATAGATCGGCCAGTAGTAGCTGCGTCCCAGCATCATCTCACACGCAACCGGCATCAGGACCTGCACGAAACGCTGGTCCGGGGCCTTGCGTTCAATCTCTTCCGCCGCCAGCAACGGCGCCTGCGCCGGCACGACAATGGAAGCCCGCAGCCGCGGTTCTTTGTTCAGCCATTCGGCCGCGATCCAGTCGTTCACCGCGGAGCAGATGGCCGCACCCATGGATTCACTCACGGCGATCTGGCCGCCATAGAGCGTATTGCAAATGGCGACGCCGAGATTGAACGGGTCGAGCGCCTGGGTGCGCATCGCGTCCAAACTGGTGCCGGGTTTGCCTTTCGTCGGACGCCAGTCCGCGCGACAGGAGATCGGCGCGCCGGGCGGATAGCTTTGCAAGTCCAGGCCGTCGATGCCGCGGGCGATGAAGGATTCCTGCCAGAATTCATCCATGTAGGGCAGCAGGGCCTCCACGTCGGGCACAGACGGATGGATGTCGCAGTCTATTGCGGCGCCGGCGAGGTCGTTCATCAGGGTGTCTCCAGGCGAACGAAGGTAGAATTACGATGCGGGAAGGTCAAACCATTGCTGGCAAACTCACCGTCGCAATGGCGGTAGAGGCCTCAAGAACGCCCTAGCCAATTCTCCACACGAAGCCCCTCAATCCTCCCGAATTCGCGTTCATTATCGGTCACGACAGTATCGCCCAGCGCTATCGCTTGCGCCGCGATCAGCAGATCGTTTCCCCCGATCGGAACGCCCATGTGCTCCAGCCGCGCGCGTATCCTTCCGTAAACCGCGTCCGCCGGCGCCTCGAGCGGCACGATCTCCAACGCTCCCAGAATCGCCTCAAGCCGTTCCGTAAGCTTGGGCGATCCACGTTTGTGTGCCCCGAACCGCAACTCCGCCGCGACGATAATGCTGGTTCTGACCAGCGCTTCGCCTATCACGCGGATCCGGTTGGCGGCTCGGCCCTGAGGCGCGCGGATTAGGTCGGAGACGATGTTCGTGTCCAGCAAGAAGCGCATCAGAACACGACGGGACCGGGCGCCGGATCGGAAATCGACGGAAAATCCTCGTCGAGCGGCTTCATCGTCGCGAGTAGTGCCAGCAGCGAATTTGGTGGCACTGACTCGATGATCAGCCGATCCCCCTCTTTTCGCACGATTGCGTCCTCGCCCGGTAATTCGAATTCCCGGGGGATGCGCACAGCCTGATTGCGGCCATTCCTGAACAGCTTGACGTGTCGCGTGGGAAACATGGTCACCTCGTCGCATATGCCGAGACATAGGTCAGCCGGGGCCCATGTCAACGCCGAACCCGATGGCACGGGCTCGCCGCAGGATGATATACTCCAGCTCAAGTTCGGGGTCTTCGCGGCGCAGGTCGTCTCAGTTCGGATAGACCGCGAGCGCCTCGATGACCCAGCGCACCGACAAGCGCATGCCGCGAATGACCGGTTGCCCACACGCGCGGGGACGCGCTGCTCCGGCTTCCGGTCGGAGGCAGTTCTTCGAACCCCGCCATTCCCCCGCCGCTGCTACCGTCCCACCCCCGCACGTCGGAACGCTCGTTCCCGATCGCGCGCCACGCCGTCCAGCGCATCCTTCGCTGTCTTCTGCCCCAGCAGCACCTCGGATACCGCCACCCGCAGCCGCAGTTCCAGTGTCGGCCAGACCGGGTCGCGCGGATCGAGTGTCGCCGTCTTCAATGATTCCGCGGCGACCGGTGCCCATTGGAACTTCTCGCGCACCGCCGGATCGTTCAGCACGGACACCCGCGGCGGCGCATTGCCGCGCTCGATCGAGCGGCGCATCCACTCCTTGCTGGTTGCGAACTGGATGAACTCCCACGCCCACTCGGTATTCTTGCACCCATTGGGCACCGCGAACGTCCATCCGCTCAATGTCGTGCGGCTCTGTTCCTTCCTCAAACCGCCGGGCACGGTATCCGCCGCCCATCGCCCGCCTGTCTTCGACAATTTGGGATCGTTGATCAACGTACCATACGGAGCCAGCGTCACCGCCATCGCATACCGGTCGTTCTGCCCACCCGCAACGATTTCGTCGAATTCCCACGTCACGCAGTCCGGCACCACCGTGTGATATTTCGTCATCAGGTCGCCCCAGAACTGCAACGATTCTACTGCCGGCGGCTGGTTCACCAAAATCTCATGTGTTTTCGGATCGAACCACGACCCTCCGTTCGACCGCATGTACGGGCTCCAGCTTCCCACCAGCGCCGGCCCCTGCCGCCCGAGATAACCCAGTCCAAACCGGTTCGCCGCCCCCGCCTTCGTGCACGCAATCGCCGCCTGTTGCAGCTCCGCGAATGTCTGCGGCGCCCGGCTGAACCCCACCTGCTCGAGCAGCGCCTTCTGGTAATGCAGAATCCCCATCGTCACCCGATATGGAATCCCACACAGTTTTCCATCATCTCGCGGATCGGCTGGAGGAAGTCGTCCCAGTCGTAATCAGGGTGCTTCCCCGCCGTACTCGCCAGCAGCTTCGCATGATCCTGCAGATGCGGCGACAGCCAGCCCGCCATCACCGCGGTCCACTGAATCACATCGATCCCGACCGAGCCGGAATTCAGCTCCGCCTTCAAGCGCGCGCTCAGCGCATCGATCGGCAGCAGGGTGAAATCGATCTTGATCCCGGTTGCCTTCTCGAAGGCCGGTGCGGTTTCCTCCACCAAACACCAGTGCCATGGCCCGTTATCGCCGACGAACACCAGCTTGTCCGGCTTTCTCTGCGCCCGCGCCGCCCGCTTTGTCAGCGCGGCGCTGGATGCCAGCGCCGCCCCCAAAAAACCCCGCCGCGTTCGCATCGCTTATGCGGGTTTCAACCCGGCGCGACGGATGCTGCGCTGCCAATCGCTCGCCACCTGATCCAGCGCTGACTTCGCATCCTTCTGCCCGAGCAGCACGGCGGAAATTCCGCTGCGCAACTGCAATTCCAGCGTCGCCCAGATCGCATCTCGCGGGTCCAGCATCGCCGTCTTCAGCGCCTCAGCCGCCGCCGGAGCCCAGCCGAACTTCGCCACCATCTCCGGATCATTCAGAACGGAAACCCGCGGCGGCGCATTGCCGCGCAGCATCGACCGGCGCAACCACTCGCGCGAGCACGCCATCTGAATGAACTCGAACGCCCATTCCTTGTTCTTGGCGCCGTTCGGCACCGCCAGGCTCCAACCGCCGAAATACGTCCGGCTGTCTGCACGCGACTTGCCGCCCGGCACGATCGACCACGCCCATTTGCCGGCGGTCTTCGATTTCTGCGGATCGTTGATCAGTGTGCCGTACGGCGACAGTGTCTCGGTCATTGCATACCGGTCGTTCTGTCCCCCGGCGATGATTTCATCAAATTCCCAGGTGATGCTGTCCGGCACCACAGCGTGATATTTCGTCATCAGGTCGCCGTAATACGCCAGCGCCTCCACCGCCGCCGGTTCGTTGATCTTCACCTCCCACGTCTTCGGGTCGTAAAAATCACCGCCATTGGACCGCATGTAACCGCAGTAACTATCGACAATCGCCGGTCCCTGACGCCCGAGATACCCGAGCCCAAAACGATTTGCCGAAGCCCCTGCCTTGGTGCATTCGATTGCGGCCTGCTGTAGCTCCGCAAACGTTTCCGGCGCCTTGCTGAACCCGACCTGTTCCAGCAATGCCTTCTGGTAATGCAGGATGCCGATTGTCACCCGGTACGGAACGCCGGACAGCTTGCCGTCCCATGTCGCCATCTGCCGAATGGATGGCAGGAAATCGTCCCAGTCGAAATCAGCATGCTTGCTGGCACTGCCGGCCAATAGCTTCTCGTGATCCTCCAGATGCGGTGTCAGCCAGCCGGCCTGCTGCCCGGTCCATTGGATGATGTCGATCCCGGTGCCGCCGGCATTCAGCTCCGACTTCAGCCGCGCATTCAGCGCATCGATCGGCAGCAGCGTGTAGTCGATCTTGATCCCCGTGGCCTTCTCGAACGCCGGCGCCACCTCTTCAACCAGGCACCAGTGCCAGGGGCCGTTGTCGCCGACGAACACCAGCTTGTCCGGCCGCGTCTGCGCCCTTGCGTTGCGCAGGCCAGCCCCCGCAACCGCCGCGCCGGCCAGAAAATTCCTACGTTTCATTTCCATTTCCTCCCTTTGCTTCACCCCTTCACCGCCCCCGACGACAACCCCGCCACAAGATGCCGTTGCGCCAGGAACGAGAACACCACGACCGGCAGTACCACCAGCACGCCGGACGCGGTCATGCCGCCCCAATCAACGCCCGTGTCGCCGCCCGAATACGCCGCCATCAGCACCGGCAATGTCCGCGTCGCATTATTGGTCAGCACCGCCGCGAACAGGAAATCGTTCCATGCAAGCTGCAAACACAGAATCGCCGCCGCTACCAGCCCCGGCCGGATCAGCGGCAGCACCACCTTGCTGAATGCCGCGTACCGGCTGGCACCATCCACCCAGGCGCTTTCCTCCAGTTCCCGCGGCAGTTCCTCGAAGAACCCGCGCATGATCCACACCACCAGCGGCAGGCTGAAGGTCGTATACGCCAGTACCACGGAAAACCGCGTCGTTGTCAGACCAAGCCGGCTGAACAGCACGTACATCGGCACCAACACCGCGATTGGCGGCAGCATGCGCATGATCAGCAGAGAAAAGAACAGCCACGACCGGCCACGAAACGGAAACCGCGCGATCGCATACGCTGCCGGCACACCGATGCACAGCGACAACACCACCGCGCCTGACGCCACCATCAGGCTGTTCACGAAAGCCTGCAGGAAATCCGCGCCATGCAGCACCGCGACATAGTTCTCCAGCGTCGGCTTCCAGACGAACAGCGGCGGATTGGCGAACACCTGCAGCCGCGTCTTGAACGACAACCCGGCCACCCACAGCAGCGGGAACAGGAACGCGGCGGTCATCGCCAGCAGTCCGCAATACACCAGCCCTGCAAACGCCATTCGCCGGCGACCGGGTCGGGTAAACCACATCCGCCTCACGCCCCCGTCCCCCGCCGGCGAATCACCGCGATGAACAGCAGGCACAGCAGCAGCGAAATCACCAGCATCAGCCATGATGCCGCCGCCCCCAGACTGAGATCGAACCGCACGAACGACGCCATGTAGGTGAACATCGACAGCAGCATGGTCGCGTCCGCCGGGCCGCCGCTGGTCAGCACATAGACATTGTCGAAGGCGCGAAATTCGAAGATCGTCCGCAACAGCAGCGCCACCAGCATGTACGGCTGCAACAGCGGCAGCGTCACATGCCAGAACGCCTGCAACCGGCCGGCGCCGTCGATGGATGCCGCTTCCATCGGCTCATGCGGCAGCGAGCGCAAACCCGCCAGCAGCAGGATCGCCACATACGGTGCATTCTGCCAGACATTCACCACCGAAACCGACAGCCGAGCGGTTCCCGGTTGGCCCAGCCAAACAATATGCTGCCCAATCCAGTAGTCGATCACCCCATGATCGGGGTCCAGCAGCAGCTTCCAGCAGAACGCCGCGACAATCGGCGTCATCATCATCGGCACCACCAGAGCGGTGCGGAAGAAACCGATCAGCGGCAGATCGACATTCAGCAGCAGCGCGATGCCAAGCCCGAGCCCCATCTCGGCCGCCACAGTGGCCAACGTGTAGCCGAGCGTCAGCAACAGGCTGCCGATGAAATCCGGGTCCGTCAGCAGATCGTCGTAATTGGCGAGACCGGCAAATCGGCCGCCGAATAGCGACTGGTCGATGCTCCAGCCCTGCAGACTGAGATACAACGAAAACAGCAGCGGCAGGCCGAAGATCGCCAGCATGACGATGGCTGTCGGCAACACGGCGATGCGGGTGAACTGCCGGTCCAGCCAACGCCAGCCGATCCTGTAGTCGGGACCGCCGAGCTCGGCGGAAACCCGATCCTTCCGGACCAAGCTGGTGGTGGTTTCTCCCATTCCCGCCCGTGTCTGCTGATGCAACTTGAAATCAGGCTAAAGGCAATTCTCCGGTCACGCCAGCCCGATCCGGCCCTTCAGCCGTCGCATCTCGTCGATCGCGCCCGCCGCTTCCGGACGCTCGATATCGAAATCGACGCCGCTGACGCCGATGTTCTGCATCGCCCGCAGATCGGATACGATATCCGCATCATCGCCGGAAAACAGGCGCCGGGCACCGTCCGACGCACGAGCGGGCAAGGCCGCCCCGACTCGTTTCACGCGATACACCACCGTCACGCTGGCCGGGTCGCGACCGGCATCCGTTACCAAGTGTTGCAGCCGGACGATCGCGGCCTGCAATCGCGGTAGCGAGTCCAAAGGATGCTGACGGTTGGTGCCGATCGGATACCACGCATCGCCCAACCGGGCGGTGCGCCGCAGGGCAGGGGGGCTTTCCCCGCCCACCCAGATCGGCGGATGCGGTCGTTGCACCGGCTTCGGCGCAAACACCACATTCTCGAAATTCGCATACTTCCCGGCGAAACGAGGCCGTTCCTCGGTCCACAGCACGCGAAACGCCTGAAGATATTCGTCGGTCACTGCGCCACGCTCGGCAAAAGGCGGAGTGGCGATCGCGTCGAATTCCGCCTGCAGCCACCCGGCACCGACCCCCACCACCAGCCGCCCGCCCGAAAGCACATCCAATGTTGCCAGCATCTTCGCCGCCAGTACCGCCGGCCGGTGCGGCACCACCATGACGGCGGTCACCAGCCGGATGCGCCGTGTCTGCGCGGCAATCCAGCCCAGGCTTACAAGCTGCTCGTGCCGCACCGCCGGATCGGTGCCGTAGAACTCGCCGCTTCCCGAATAGGGATAGCCCGGCACCTTCATGTCCGGCAGCACCACGTGATCGGTGAGCGTCAGATAATCGTAGCCCAGCGCCTCGCCTTCCGCGGCCAATCGCGCCATCGTTGCAGGCGCCGACAGCGGACCGCTGTTCGGCAGATTGAATCCGATCTGCATCCATCCCTCCGGCGCATGGCTTAGCTGCGAGCAGTCTGCGCCGCGTCCCCCTCCCCCTCAAGCCATTAGGCGCTATGATCCCGGCAAAGGAACCCGCCCATGGCCCGTATCCCGTATCGCGAGAAGTCCGATCTGCCGCCCGAACACCAGGACCTGCTGGCGCGGCCGATCACCCTGCATAAGGCGCTGGTCAACTCGCCAGGTGCGTTGCGCGCGTTTTCCGCACTGGGGCAGTACATCCGGCATGGCAGCAAGCTCGATCCAAGGCTGCGTGAGATGGCGATCCTGCAGGTCGGCTATCTTGCCCGATCGCCGTACGAATGGTCCCACCATGTGAAGATCGGCCGCGATTTCGGCGTAACCGACGACGATATCCGGGCACTGATCGCCGACACGGAAGGACGACCCAGCGCGCTTGACGCCGGTGTCCTTGACGAGCGCACCCGCACAGTGCTGCGTGCAGCGCGTGAGATCACCACGCAGGGCGAGGCGTCCGCCGATAGTTTCGCCGCACTGGCGCGCCTGTTCGATACCGAATGCCTGGTTGATCTCACCGTCACGATCGCGTTCTACAATGCGGTGGTGCGCGTTCTTGCCACGCTGAAGATCGACGTCGAAGACGAGTATCAAACCTATCTGCGGCAATTCCCGCTGCCGAACCCGTAAGGAGAAGCTGTGAAAATCGGAGTACCGAAAGAGGTCAAGACCCACGAATATCGCGTGGGGCTGACGCCTGCCGGCGTGCGAGAACTTGTCAGTAACGGGCACCACGCTTTTGTGGAGCGGGGTGCCGCGGCAGGGATCGGCATCGCCGATGAGGCGTATCGCTCCGCCGGCGCCACCGTGGTCGATACCGCGCAGGAGGTTTTCGCCGCCGCCGATCTGATCGTGAAGGTCAAGGAACCGCAGCCGCAGGAAATCGTCCTGTTGCGGTCCGGACAGGTGTTGTTCACCTATCTGCACCTGGCCGCGGACAAGTCGCAGACCGAGGGACTGCTGCGCTCCGGCGCCACCTGCATCGCCTATGAAACCGTTACCGACATGCGTGGTTCGCTGCCGCTTCTGGCACCAATGAGCGAGGTTGCCGGACGGATTTCGGTACAGGTGGGCGCGCATTGCCTGGAAAAAGAGCAGGGCGGCGCTGGCATTTTGCTCGGTGGTGTGCCGGGGGTTACTCCAGGCAAGGTGGTGGTGCTGGGCGGCGGCGTTTCCGGTACCAATGCCGCGCGCATGGCAGTCGGACTGGAAGCGAGCGTCACCATCATTGACAAGTCGCTGGCCCGCCTGAAGGAGCTCGATCTGCAGTTCGGTCCGCGCGCAACCACCCTGTTCGCTACCGCCGAGGCTATCGAGCAGGCCGTGCTGGCGGCCGACCTGGTGATCGGCGCCGTCCTGGTTCCCGGCGCCGCCGCCCCCAAACTGGTCACTCGCGAGATGGTGCGGGCAATGCGACCCGGCTCCGTATTGGTGGATATCGCCATCGACCAGGGCGGTTGTTTCGAAACCAGCCGACCGACGACCCATTCCGCACCGACCTATGTCGAACACGGCGTGGTGCATTACTGCGTCACCAACATGCCAGGGGCGGTGGCGCGCACATCGACGTTCGCGCTCAACAACGCCACAATGCCGTTCGTGCTGGCGCTGGCTGGCAAGGGTTGGCGAAGGGCGCTGGCCGACGACGCGCATCTGCGCCAGGGTCTTAATGTGCACGCCGGCAAGGTCACGCACGCAGCAGTTGCGCAGGACCTTGGTTTTGCTCACACCGATGCGGATACGTTGTTGGCGGCATAGGAGGGGGCCATGGCTGATCCGGAAATCGCTGCACTCAGGGCGAAACTGGCGCAAACCGTGCACGCCGAGGAGATCGCCCAGGGCCGCATCGACTTCGATGCGATCAGCCAGGAATACGCGATCGCATCCGACGTCGCACTGGAAACCGCCAATGCCGGCGGGGTGCCCGCCGAATGGACAATCACCCCGGACGCGGCGCGCGATTGCGCCGTGCTGTTCCTCCATGGCGGCGGCTACGTGTTCGGATCGCTCCTCAGCCACCGTCACATGGTGGCAGAGATCGGCCGGGCGGCGCGCGCCCGCACCCTGGCGTTGCACTACCGGCTGGCTCCCGAAGTGCCGTTCCCCGCCGCGGTGGATGATGCTGTCACCGGTTACCGGTTCCTGCTCGCGCAAGGCCTGCAGCCGGACAAGATCGCCATTGCCGGGGACAGCGCAGGGGGCGGGCTGGTGGTTGCAGCCATGGTGGCAATCCGTGAGGCCGGCCTGCGGCAACCTGCCTGCGGCTGGGCCATTTCGCCCTGGGTGGATATGGAAGCGATCGGCGAAAGCATGGTCGACCGCGCCGCGACGGATCCGACGGTGCAGAAGGACCTGGTGCTCGAATTGGCACGCCATTATCTGAACGGTGCCGATCCGCGCTCTCCGCTCGCGGCGCCGATCTACGCCGATTTGCGCGGGCTGGCGCCGCTGCTGATCCAGGTCGGCTCGGTCGAGACCTTGCTGGATGACGCGCTGCGCCTGGCCCGCGTTGCCGGTGCGGCGGACGTTCCGGTCGATCTGCAGATCTGGCCGGAAATGATCCATGTCTGGCACCTGTTCCACCCGGAACTGAAAGCTGGACGCCGTGCCATCGAAGTCGGCGGCGAGTTCATGCGCGGCATGATGAGCGGCCGGTCCAGGTGAATTTCCGATCGATCTACCGGCACGGCTTCGCCAGGGTTGCCGCCTGCACCATCCCCAGCGCACTGGCGGACCCGGCAAGCAACGCCGAATCCATCTTGAGTGTCGCCCGCCAGTGTCATGATCGCGGCGTCGCGGTTGCAGTGTTTCCCGAATTGGCGCTGTCCGCCTATTCGATCGACGACCTGCGCTTGCAGGATGCGCTGCTGGATGCGGTGGAGCACGCGGCGGCGGCGCTGATCGACACATCGCGAGACCTGCTACCGCTGCTGATTATCTGCGCGCCGATCCGGTATCATGGCCGCGTCTACAACGTGGCGCTGGTGATCCATCGCGGAGAGCTGCTTGGGATAGTTCCCAAAGCCTATCTGCCCAACTACCGGGAATTCTACGAACCACGCCAGTTCGCCGCCGGCACTAGCTGGCGCGGTGCCACCGCCACGGTTGCCGGACAGCCGGCGCCCTTCGGGCTCGATCTGCTGTTCGAGGCCGAGGATATTCCGGACCTGATCGTGCATGCCGAGATCTGCGAGGATTTCTGGGTGCCTGTTCCGCCCAGCTCGCTTGCGGCGCTGGCCGGCGCAACTGTGCTGGTGAACCTGTCCGGCAGTCCGATCACCATCGGCAAAGCCGATACGCGGCGACTGCTGTGCCAGTCGCAATCGGTGCGGTGCCTGTCTGCGTACCTCTACGCCGCGGCAGGTGAGGGTGAATCCACCACCGAC
>DATIMO010000418.1:0-4429 GCA_035475215.1 Acetobacteraceae bacterium
CAAACCGTGAACTGCTCAGCGATGATCCGCTCCGATAACCCCTGATCGGGATCGAACAGCACGGTCACGCAGACCGCCCGATCTTCGCACACCGCCACCGAGACCACGTCACGCACCTCGGTCGAATCAGCCACAGCCGCCACCGGTCGCTTGTCGGCTTCCAGAACCTCGAACAGCACATCGGCCGAACTGGGCAGCAGCGCGCCGCGCCAGCGTCGCGGGCGAAATGCACTGATCGGGGTCAGCGGCAGGAGGTTGGCGGAAAGCGGAACGATCGGCCCGTGCGCCGAAAGGTTGTAGGCGGTCGATCCGGCCGGCGTGGACACCAGAATGCCGTCGCAGATCAGTTCCGCCAGCCGCACGCGGCCATCGACAGTTATCCGGACCTTGGCCGCCTGGGCCAATTGGCGCAGCAGACTCACCTCGTTGAACGCCAGTGCCTCTTCAACGCCGCCGCCCGCCGTGACCGCATGCATCCGCAACGGATGAAGCACGGCCGCCTGCGATTGTTTCAGGCGCTCAATAAGACCTTCCTCGCGGAACGGGTTCATCAGAAACCCGACCGACCCGCAATTCATGCCATAGACCGGGATTGGCCGACCCAGCACCCGGTGCAGCGTCTGCAGCATGAAGCCGTCGCCGCCAAGCGGGACGATGACCGACGCGGCATTGAACGCACAATCTCCGTAGCGGGCCTTCAAGCGCTGTTCGGCCTCGATGGCCAGTTGCGTGGGCGCGGCGGTGAACGCGACCCGGCCTGGCGTGATGTCTCGCACAGCATCCGGGGCCGGCGTTGCCGGCAGCGCGGATGCCGGCGATGGCGCGTTCACCCGAGCTTCCGGTGTTCCAGCACCGGCATGTCGCGTCGAACCCGGTCGGTCACCGCTGGGTCGATGCGCGCGGTCGCCCAGCCGGTACCGTCCGATACTTTTGCCACCACGTGCCCCCAGGGATCGCAGACCAGCGAATGGCCGTAGGTGAAGCGTGGCTCGTTCCGTGCTCCGTCGAGATGACGGCCCCACGTCGCTGCCGCGGCCATCCAGCATTGCGTTTCGATCGCGCGGGCGCGGATCAGCGCTTCCCAGTGATCCTTGCCTGTTTGCAACGTGAAAGCGGAGGGCAGGAAGATCACCTCGGCCCCGGCGCGGCGCAGCGCCAGGAACAACTCCGGAAATCGCACGTCGTAGCAGATCGCCAAGCCGAGCTTCACGCCATCGGCCTCGCAGGCCACGATCTCGTCGCCGGATCCGTAGGTGCTGCTCTCGCGGTAGCCGGTGCCATCCGGCGTGACGATGTCGAACAGATGGATCTTGCGGTAGCGGGCGATCTCGGTGCCCTCCGGGCCGAACACGACGGTCGTGTTGAACAGCCGATCCCCGGCCTTTTCGGCCATCGAGCCGCCGTGGACGTGGATCTTCTCGGCACGTGCAATTTGCCGCAGAAACTCATAAGCCGGACCGCCCGACTGGTTGGAGCCGGGCGGCGGCAGTTCCTCAGCCTGCTCGAACTTGCCGGCGCGCGTGCCGCCGAGGCAGGTCCACATCTCCGGCAGACTGACAAGGTCGGGATGATCGGAACCGACCGCCTGATCGATCAGACGACGAGCCTGATCGATATTCGCGCTCTTGTCGGCGCCGGCGTTCATCTGCACGACAGAGAGGCGCATCACCGTGCTCCTGTTGGGTTGGGACTCTTGCAGTGCTAAGTGGCGGTCCCGCGGATCACCGTTGCCGGTCCAGGCGCGGTTCCATGCGGGGTTCTATCCGGTCGGCACGCCGCGGCGGATCGGACCGCCGGGCATTGCGCGGCGGGCTGCCGGATGCTGGAGCCTCACGTGATTCGTCCGAGTACAGTTCGTGAGCAGCGGGCGGGATCGGGGGACGGGTGATGACCGGGGTTCTCCGCGCCGATTCGACCGGTTCCGGTGCGGCGTAGACCTCATCAAAATCAATGCTCTGGCCCGATTCCCGTAGTCGAAGCGATAAAACGCGTATCTCCGTCTGGACCTCGTCGAGCCTCGCCTCCAGCCCATCGAGGCGGGATTTCAGGCCGATAACGCTGAACGGCACCAGCAGGAAGGCCAGAATCCAGAGCAGCGCGGGCACCAGCAGGACCAGCGGAACCCACCAGGGCAGCCAGGCTGGGATATCGAAGGGCAGCGTCATCAGCGCAGCCTAGCACTGTGGGTCGGGGTCAATCCATTGCGGCATGGCCAGTGTGGTGGGATGAGGTTGGCCCGGCCTTCCGAGCGGGCGAAAGCGGCACCGAATTCACGCGCCCTGATTTGGCAGCGCGCCGACAATCCTGATCTGTAGCTGCTGCGATTTTTCCCGCCCCCGCCGCTCCACGCCCGGCCGGCCACACCGGTCGCGGCAGGCCTCCGCCATGCCTCCGCGAGGGTGGATTTCGCGCGCATCTCGTGCAAAGCCTGCCCGCCTTGCTGTGCAGGTGTTCGCATGATTCTTTTGATTCCTGGTCCGGTAATGACACGCCCCCAAGTGCGGGACGCGCTGCGCTTCGACTTTGCCCCCTGGGACAACGATTTTCGGCCGCTTTACATCGCGCTTCAGCGGCGCTTGCTGGCGATTGCCGGGGGGCGTGAGGGCGAGCATGCAACGCTGCCGCTGCAGGGCTGCGGCCATTTCATCACCGAAGCGGCGATCCGAACCTTCGTCCCGGCTAGCCGCAAGCTGCTGATTCCGTCGACCGGCGCCTATTCCGACCGGATGACGCGGCTGGCCCGCGAAGCCGGCCGGATTCCGGTGCCGCTGGCCGTCCCTCCGCTGCTGCCGGTTGATCCCGTGGCCATCGCGGCGGCCTTGGCGGCCGACCCCGAGATCGGCCACCTCGGCATCGTCTATAGCGAGACCGGCAGCGGCGTGGTGCACGACGTTCCCGCGATTGCCGCCGCCGTTCGCCCGCTCGGCCGGCGCGTGATCGTCGATGCGGTCTCCGCGTTCGGGGCGTTGCCGTTCGACATCTCGGCGCATCCGGAAATTGACGCGGTGGTGTTCACCGCCAACAAGTGCCTGGAGTGCGTGCCCGGCATGGCATTCGCTGTCGCTCCGACCGAGCGGCTGAAAGCCTGCGCCGGGAATGCCGGAAGCTGGTCGCTGGACCTAGCCGACCTCTATGCCCAATCGTTGCGCAGTCCGGGGAGTGCCCGGTTCACGCCACCCGCCCAGGTGCTGAACGCGTTGCAGACGGCGCTCGACCTGTACGATGCCGAAGGGGGCCAACCGGCGCGGCTCGCCCGTTACACCGCCAATATGCGCACGCTCTACGATGGCATGCGCGGGTTGGGGCTGACGCCGTACTTGGCGCTCCCGGCGCAAGGACCGATCATCGTCAACGTGCATGCACCGGCCGATCCGGCCTGGAACCTGCAGGCCTTCGTCGATGCGTTGAAGCGGCGCGGCTATCTGATCAGCAATTTCTACAACACCGAGCGGCCAAGTTTCCGTGTCGGCTGCATAGGGGCCATCACGCCGCAGGACATGCAGGGGTTCGTCGGTGCGGTCGGCCAGACGCTGGCCGAACTCGGCATCAGCGAGCGAAAGGCTGCTTAAGCCTTGACCTGCGAGGCGGTGGACCTGACCGGCTACTTCGCCCGGATCGGCTATGTTGGGCCGCATTCACCCAACTTGGCGGTGTTGCGCGCGCTGACCAGGCTTCAGCCGACGCACATCGCGTTCGAGAATCTCGACGTGCTGCTGAAGCGGCCGATCTGGCTGGACGCCGCGACACTGTGGCGCAAGCTGGTGTCGGGCCGACGTGGCGGGTACTGTTACGAACACAACACGCTGTTGCTGTATGTGCTGAACGCGCTCGGCTTCCAGGCCGCCCCGCTGCTGGCGCGCGTGCTCTGGCAGCGCGACCCGGCGCGGCCGATACCGCGCACGCACATGCTACTGCGGATCGACCTGCCTGAGGGTCTCTACATCGCCGATGTCGGCTTCGGCGCCTGCACGCCGACGGCACCGCTCGCGCTGGTAGCGGACGTGGAACAGCAGACGCCGTTGGAGCAATTCCGGCTGAAGCCGCATGGCCCGGAGTACGATCTGCAGGTTCAACTCTCAGGCGAATGGATCGACGTGTACCGGTTCCGCCCTGATCCGGTCCTGCTGGTCGATTGCGAACCGCCGAACTGGTTTCACTCGACCTGCCCGGACTCCCCGTTCACGCAACGCCTGGTAGCAGGACGAGCGGATAGCGACCGGCGCCATTTCTTGCGCGACCTTGATCATACTGTGCACCACCGGGACGGAAGCAGGGAACGCCAAACCATAACCGACGGCGCGGCACTGCTGAGGCTTCTGGAAACCACTTTCATGATCGGGTTCCATAACGACATCGATCGGAATGCAGCGCGTCGGAGACTGCATCGGCTGGTCGTGGAAACCAGGCACTGACATCCCGCTTCGCAATC
>DATIMO010000419.1:0-2381 GCA_035475215.1 Acetobacteraceae bacterium
AAGGCGACGGTAGCCACCGTCACCGCACGCGGCCTCGCGGCCCGCGGCTTCACCGGCTATGTCTATATCGCACTGGAAAACACCGGCGCGGATTCCGGCCCACTGACGGTCGAATCCGGCCAGCGATATCGTGTCATCCCAACCGCGCCGTCGCAGACCGACACGATGGACACGGCCGTCGCGGATGCGACACAGAAGGTGCAGGTCTTGACGCGGCTGCTGCAATCCGTGCTGGACGAAAGAACCATCACGTCCATGAAACAGTCGGTGGACGAACTTCATGACGTCATGGCCGTGCTGGCGGCGAATAACGAACGGCTTGCCTCGCTCATCGTCAATGCCGAACGCGCCAGCCACGATATCGGCCTGCTGCTGGACGACAAGACGATCACATCGATAAAGCGATCGGTGGACGAAGTTCAGGGACTCATGGACACGCTGGCGGCAAACAACGAACGGCTGGACTCGCTCATCGTCAACGCTGAACGCGATAGCCGCGACGTCAGGCCGTTGCTGGAGACGAGCAACACCACGCTGCGCGAACTCCGACAAGTACTGCCGCGAGTCTATCAGACACTCGGTGCTCTGGACGGTCTGACCCAGTCGCTGAACGGAGTCGCCAACAGGATCACGAGGGACCCATCCACGGTCATTCGCGGCACGGCAACACGGCCGGGACCGGGCGAGCGGTGAATCGTCTTGCTCTCGCAGCGATCGCGCTTGCCGCCTCGTTGCTGCCGGGTTGCTCTCTGCTTCTGCCGCCAAAGCCGGAACCGGTTAAGGCGATTCTCAGCGAGGTGCCGAACGACCTGCCCCACGAACGCAGGCACGCGGCCAGCCTGCTGATCCTGACGCCCGAGACCAGCCCAGCCTACGACACCACCCGTATGGCATATAGTGTGAAGCTGTACCAGATCGCCTATTTCAGGGACAATGAGTGGGCGGAGACACCGGCGCAGATGATTCAGCCGCTGCTGGTGCAGACGCTGCAACGTACAGGCCTCTTCCGGGCGATCCTGACTCCGCCGGAAACCGGGCGTACCGACTACACACTTCGCACCAACATTGTAAATTTGGTGCAGGACTATACGGTAAATCCGCCGGTGCTGCGGCTTGCTTTCCGCCTCCAGTTGCTCGGCGCATCCGGCCGGCTGATTGCCGGCCGCGAAATCACCGTGCAGGAGACGATGCGGGATGCGACGCCGTATGCCGGCGTGATCGCGGCCAATGATGCGGTGGGCAAGGCGCTGCGGATCGCGGCTGGGTTCGTGCTGAATTCGGTGCGCTGAGCAGCCAGATCAGGAACCAGAAGACCACAGCATTTTCCGCAAGGTTTCATCTCGAAGCACGAAATGGTGGCGTAACGCCGCGCTGGCATGAACGCAGATGAACACCGCCATTAAATAGCCGAGCCAGTCATGCATCTGCTGCAGCCGTGCAAACAGATCGTCGTCGTGCGGCACGAAATCGGGCAAGGTGAACAGTCCCAGGAAGGAAACCGGAATGCCGGCGGCTGAAGACATGATCCAGCCGCTGACCGGCAGGACGAACATCAATGCGTAGAAGCAGAGATGCACGAAGATCGCCGCCACCTTCTGCCATTCGGGCAGGGTCTCCGCCAGGTGCGGCAGCGGATTCAACAGGCGCCAGACCAGCCGCGCACATACCAGGGCTAGTGCCACCATGCCGATCTCCTTATGGATCAGAATCAACGTGATCTTCTTCGCGTCGAAACCCACGTCTGGAAGCCGGACCATGTAGATCCCCAGCGCCACCAGAGTGGCAATCAGCGCCGCCATCAGCCAATGCAGCGTGATCGCCGCGGCGCCATAGTGCCGTTCCGTATTCGCCAGCCGCATCGTCTAAATCCCCGCATACCACTCGTAGCCGTTGTCCTCATAGAAGCCGCCGTGGCCGCCTTCGATCTGACCGAAGCTTTCGACCAGCTCGATCCGCCTGAGATACTTGGCCATCTTGTACCCAAGCTGACGGCCCAGCCGCAGGCGCAGGGGCGCGCCGTATGGCACCGGCAGCGTCCGATCGTTCATTGCGTAGGCCAGGATCGTCTGCGGGTGCTGCGCCTCGGCAAGGTCGATGCTTTCGTAATATTTCTCGTTCGCGCCCGCGACCGTATCGTAGCAGAAGAACATCACATAGCACGCCCGAGTTTGCACGCCGAGCGGCGCAAGGACCGTGCGCAACGGCACGCCCGTCCATTTGCCTATGCAGCTCCACCCCTCGACGCAGTCGTGCCGGGTGATCTGGGTCACCGCGGGTAATGCCTGCAGCTCGGCAAGCGACAGGCGCATTGGACGATCCACCAGCCCGCCCAGCTCCAACCGCCAATCGGCAAAGCCATTTCTCGCCAGCGCCCTGTAGTC
>DATIMO010000420.1:0-6782 GCA_035475215.1 Acetobacteraceae bacterium
CGGTCGGCGGATACAGCCCGGACAGCGGCGCACCCCGCTCGATCTGAGCCTTGATCCAGACTTCCACGTCCTCATGCTCGACACCGTGGCGAGCGACTTCATCGGCCAGCCGCCGCGGGATTACCGCGACACCGTTGGCATCCGCCACCACGATGTCGTACGGCTCCACCATCACCCCACCGCAGCCGATGGTTTCCTGTATGCCAACCGCAAGCAGCGATCGCGGGCTGGGCGGCGGCGCGGCGGCCTTGCACCACACCGGCAGTTTCATGCCGGCGATCACACTGACATCGCGCATGCCGCCATCGGCCACCACCCCTGCGACGCCCAGCGCCACCATCCGGGCGGCGATCACGTCACCGATCGCGCCGGAGGTTTCATCCCCGCCCATGTCGAGCATCACCACACTGCCACCCGGGATTTCGTCAAGTTTCCCATGCAACCGGCTGCCGGGACTGACCGGGCTGGCGCTGTCCGTGTAATCCTCGCGGATCGGCACATAGCGGATGGTGTACGCGGGTCCGATGAAGCGGCACCGCTCGGGGTTCAGCGGCCGGACATGGCGGACCGCGCGCGTGCGCATGCCGCCGAGTTTCATCAGCAGCCCGGTGATCGTGTCGGTGCTGACACGTTGCAGGAGTTCGAGCGTCTCCGGGGCGAGGGCGATGGCCGTGGTCATGCGGGCTGTTCCTTCTGGACCGGCCCTTTGCATGCCACGAATAGGCGGCACCGAACCAGAGGTGCCTGCCTCTGGTTCGGTTCAGGCACTATTGCCTACCTGCTGCTGCTGGAGCTGCTTCCGCTTCCGCCGGCGCCGGTGCCGGCGGAGGCACCGCCCATGCTGCCGCCGGTGCCGCCCGTCGTGCCCGTCATGCCGCCGCTGGTCCCGCCGACACCACCATTGGCCGCGCCGGTCGCGCCGGTGGTGCTGGACAGGCCGGCGACGGACGTGCCGTTCGCAGCGCCCACCGAGGTATCCGCCGTAGTGCCGGTCCCGGTGCCATTCACGCCGGCTCCGCCCGCGCCGATGCTGGGCGCGGTGCTGCTATAGCCGCCGCTGGAGCTGCCGGTTGGCGGCACGGACATCGTGCCGTTCGCCGCACCGCTTCTGCCGGACATGCCCGAGCCGGACATGCCCGAGCCTGACATGCCCGAGCCTGACATGCCGGAACCCGAGGTGCCGCCGGCAGAGGACGCGCCACCGGTGCTGCCGGCCGCCAGGGCAAGCCCGGCAACCCCTGCCATCATCACCGAGGCGAATCCCATGACGCGCAACGTCTTCCACATGATCAATGATCCTTTCGCGTGCTGCCGCCGCGCATTTCGCGGCGTCAGGGTCGAACGCGGCAGCGCCCGGACCGCCGCGTGATCTCACGCAAATGTCGGCCTACGTGGTCACGCGCCGCGCAGGATCATCTCGGCGCCCTTTTCGGCGATCATGATCGTAGCAGCATTCGTGTTGCCCGAGATCACGGTCGGCATCACCGAGGCATCGATCACGCGCAGCCGCTCGACGCCATGCACCTTCAGCGCCGGGTCCACCACGGCCGTCGGATGCGTGCCCATCGTGCAACTGCTGGTCTGGTGATACGTGGTGCCGCCGGTGCGGCGCACATGCTCCACCCATTGCTCATCGGTCTGCACATCCGGGCCGGGTGCGTATTCCTCGGTGACCAGTTTCTGCATCGCCTTGCTCTGGAACACCCGGCGCAGCACGCGCATCCCCGCAACGATGGTGTCGCGATCGCCCTGCGTGGCGAGGTAGTTGGGCTGCATCGCCGGCGGGTCCATCGGGTTGGGCGAACGGATGCGCAGCCAGCCTCGGCTTTCCGGACGGCACGGGATGGTCACGCCCATGCAGCCCGGCCACGTGTGCATCGGCTCGCCGGCCTTTTCCAGACTGCCGGCAAGGAACTGATACTGGATATCGGGTGACTCGAGTTCAGGACGGGTCTTGACGAACAATCCGATCGGCCCGGCGCCCGTCATCAGCGGGCCGCCGCGAGCCAGAAGATACTGCACGCCGGCCTGTGCTTTCAGATGCCAGGCACGCGATACCTCATTGTACGTGTTGCGGTTGCGTGCCTTGTACACCACCCGCCCGCCGATATGGTCCTGCAGATTCTCACCGACCCCGCGCAGATCATGCACCACCTGAATGCCGAGCGACTGCAACAGCTCCCCCGGGCCGACACCGGAAAGCTGCAGAAGCTGCGGTGAATTGAGCGATCCGCCGGACAGGATCACTTCGCGGCGCGCGCGGATGCGGCGGATGGCGCCATGCTGAGAGAACTCGACACCGACGGCGCGCTTGCCCTCGAACATGACACGATGCGCGAGCGCCTTGATCTCGACCTTCAGGTTGCGGCGACTCATCACCGGGCGCAGGTAGCCGCGTGCGGCGCTGCACCGGCGCATGCCGCGCACCGTGACCTGCAACGGGCCGACGCCTTCCTGTTCGGCACCGTTGAAATCGGGATTGTACGGATAGCCCAGCTCCTGCGCCCCGGCGATGAACGCATCGTTGAGTTCGTGTTTTGATCGCAGGTCTGAAACCGCGAGCGGACCGCCTTTGCCGTGATAATCATTGGCGCCCCGTTCCTGATTTTCCGCCTTGATGAAATAGGGCAGCACGTCGTCATACGACCAGCCGGTGCAGCCCAACTGGCGCCACAGGTCGAAATCCTGCTTCTGGCCACGGATGTAGATGAGGCCGTTGATCGAGCTCGATCCACCCAGCACCTTGCCGCGCGGCCACGGGACGCTGCGATTGTTGAGGGCCGGCACCGGCTCGGTCTGGAACTGCCAAGTGATGCCGGGGTGGAAAATGTTGCGAAAAAATCCCGCGGGGATGTGGATCCAGGGGTTGGTGTCCTTGCCGCCGGCTTCCAGCAGCAGGACGCGATTCTTCGGATCGGCGGAGAGTCGGTTGGCGAGCACGCAGCCCGCGGAACCGGCGCCAACGATGATGAAGTCGAACTCACTGTCCTGCGGCATTGGATGACGGTTCCCCTGTGTTGGTCGGGATGATACAGGCTCCCGTGCTTCGATAAAGTGGGGCCCGGCACGAAGCAAACTTGTGCGCTTTGCCAACTCCCCGGAGAATTATCCCGCAATGCTGATAGAGCGGGCCGACTTTGCTGATCTTCGCGCGCTGGCGGCGCATCGTCAGCGCTGCTGGGAGCAGCAGCGGGCTTACGTGCTGGCCAACTCGCCTTTGCATCGTCGGGCGTGGCGTGGCGTAGAACCGCCACTTCACCTTAAGGCGCTGGCCGAGCTGCCGTTCACCGACAAGGAAATGCTGCGCGCCAGCCAGCATGCATCCCCGCCGTTCGGCGATTATCTCGCCGCTTCAGCGACTACTGTAGCGCGTGTCCACCGGACGTCGGGCACCACCGGTACTGCGATGAATCTCGCCATGTCGGCACAGGATGCGAATGAGACAGCTATTGTCGGCGCGCGCGCGCAATCGGCTGCCGGACTTGGCCCGGGCCATCGTGTGGTCCATTGCCTGAATTACCGGCTGTGGATGGGGGGCTTCACCGATCACACGACGCTGGAGGCGACAGGCGCGGCAGTGGTGCCATTCGGTGTCGGGGACACGCAGTTACTGATCCGCACCATCGGTGAGCTCGGCATTACCGCGATCTCTTGCACGCCATCCTATCCGGCGGTCATGGAACGGGTACTGGCCGACCATTTCCCCAGCCTGCGACCGTACGATCTGGGATTGCGGCTCGGTCTGTTCGGTGGCGAGGCGGGATTGGACAATCTGGAGTTTCGCCGCCGGCTGGAAACCACGTGGGGGATGCAGGTGCGCAATGCCAATTACGGTATGTCCGACGTGTTCAGCAATTTTGCCGGGCAGACGGAGGTCGATAACGATCTGCATTTTATGGCGCTCGACGTGCTGCACCCGGAATTGGTTGCACCGGAAAGCGGCGATGTACTGCCCTGGCAGGATGGACAGCGCGGTGAACTCGTGCTGACCCATGTCAGTCGTCAGTGCCAGCCGCTGGTCCGCTTCCGTACCGGCGATATTATCGTGCTGACCGGTACGGATCGCGCGCGTTGCGGAAGAACAGCGCCACGCTTCCGCGTCGTCGGCCGCACCGATGACATGGTGGTGGTGCGCGGGATCAATGTGTTCCCGACGCAGGTCGCTGCGGTCGTGCATCGCCATGAAGCACTATCGGGCGAGTATCGCATCTTGCTCGATGGGCCGGGACCCTACGATGTTCTGGCGATTGAAGCGGAACTGGCCGAGCAGTCGGTGAACCCGTCGCCGGTACCGCTGGCTGAGCGAATCGCCGCTGCGTTCAAGCGCGAACTGGGCGTGACCGCGCGCGTGACCCTGCTCCCGTTCCGCACGCTGCCACGAACCGAAGGTAAGACACGACGCGTCATCCGAAGGGATCGCACATGACCGGAACCGTGCTGACCGACGATGCCGGCGGCGGCGTGCGCGTGATTACGCTGAACCGGCCGCATCGGCTGAACGCGATCATGCCCGAGCTGCTGGACGACCTGATTGCTGCGATCGCAACAGCCGATCGTGATCCGACTGTGCGCGCGATCGTTCTGACTGGTGCCGGCCGCGCCTTCTGTTCCGGCGATGATCTGAAGGAGTTCGGGTCCCAGTCGAAGGATGAAGCGTCAACGCGGGCCTATATCGAACGCATCCAGGACGTGACGCGGGCGATCGTATTTGGCGACACGCCGGTTGTCGGCGCGATCCGTGGCTGGGCCGTCGGCGGTGGGCTGGAATGGGTGATCAACTGCGATTTCGCTGTCGCCGCCGAGGGCACGCGGTTCTTCTTTCCCGAACTGGCATTGGGAGTGTTCCTCACCGGCGGCGTGACCGAGCTGCTGCCGCGACGTGTCGGTCTGCAACGGGCGCGGGAGCTGATGCTGCTGGGCGAGCGCTTCGATGCCGCGCAGGCGCATGACTGGGGGTTGGTCTGGAAAGTCGTTGCCGACGGGGCGCTGATGCAGGACGCATTGACGCTTGCCCGCCGCATCGCCGCCCTGCCGGGCGGCCCGGTACGCGATCTGCGGCGCATTCTCGCGCGGCGCGCTGGTGCGGGACTTGAAACGGCCATGGCGGCCGAGACCGACGCGACCGTTCGCGGTTTCCTGGACCCGGAGACAGCCAGGCGCATTGCCGCCTTCGGGTGATTCGCGGATCAGAACCGGTCGCGATAGCCGCCATCCAGCTTTGCGTGTGAGCCCCACGGTTCACGGGCGAACAGCCGGTGGACCATCGGCACGAATGCCTCCAGCGGCATGGTGTCATAGTCGGGATCGAACGCCGCCTGGTCGTATCTGTCGCAGAAATCGAGGCACATCTGATACGCCGGATGATCGCGATACTGGTCCCGCGCGTTCCGGTCCAGCCCAAAATGATGGAAATAGTAGTAGCCCTGGAACAGCCCGTGATGACGGATCATCCAGTACGTGTTCGGCCGCACGTACGGTTTCAGGATCGAAGCGGCGTATTCCGAATGGTTCATGGTCGAGAGCAGGTCGCCCAGATCGTGCAGCAGAGCCGCCACCACGTACTCCTCATCACGCTGGTCGCGGTGGGCGCGGGTCGCGGTCTGCAATGAGTGAACCAGGCGATTGATCAGCTCTCCAGGATAGCTGTGTTCAAGCTGTGCGAGCGTTGTCAGCACCCTGCCGGCAAGATCGCGTTCGAACAGTTTGAAATTTTCGAACACGAGGTCGTAATCTTCCTTTGTCCCCTCGGCCATGCTGCGATAGCTGGCGCGAGGTTCGATGTGCGACGTGTCGGGCATGTTGGGCTCCGTAAAGCATGTTCAGTTGCCGCCGGGGGCTTTCCCGCTGGTCATTCCTTGCAACGCGCGCGCCGGCCGCTGAGCGCCACGAAACAGCACGCTCGCCTGGATTTCGACAGCACGTTGCCAGGCGGCCAGTTCGGCCTCCCCCATTTCGATCTGAGGCCGCGGATCGACGTCAAAGTTGCCATGGCTGTCCTGGCCTCGCACCAATACCGCCGATTCACGCGGCGAATGCTGATAGGCCCGCGTCGGCACCATTTCGAGCAGAAACAGGATGCGGCGGTTGCTGCCGAAATTGGGCTTCGATGAATGGATGATGGCGTTGTTGAACAGCGCGACCTCACCGGGATCGAGCGGGAAGTCCACCGCCTTTGCTTCATCTATCGTCGCATCGATGAACTGCTCGCGCGACAGCAGGCTGTCGGTCGCGAACGCCTCCCTGTGCGGCAGCAGCGGCCCGCGGTGGGAGCCGGGGATGCCGCGAATACATCCGTTTTCGGTTCGCGCCGGTGAAAGCGCCAGCGCCACAATAACCACGATCGGCTTTACATCGGCATACGCTGTATCCTGATGCCATCCGGCAAACGTCCTGCCGTCTGCCTGCTTGGCGCGCAGGGACGTGCCCCAGCACAGAATGTCAGGGCCGATCAGATCCTCCGTGGCGTCGAGGATGCCGGGCTCGCGGATCATCTCATCGACCCACGGACAGAGCATATGCGCCTTCTGGTCGAGCTTGATCCGCTGGTCGGGGTAAGTCGCCTCGAACGCTTCCAGCCGTTGGCGGTAGTAAGCAGCACGCGCCTCTGTGATGGCCCGGACTGGCGCGACGAAGCCGTCTCGATCGAAGGCTTCGATCTGGGCTGGCGAAAGTACTTTTGGCACCGCTCTGTCCTGCACTTGGGTTTCTGACGTGGCAGACGACTGATGATGGGGCGATCCGTTCTCGGAATCAACGATGTGGCGGGTTGCGCCCGAATCGCG
>DATIMO010000421.1:0-2685 GCA_035475215.1 Acetobacteraceae bacterium
GGGATGTGATCCAGACCGCCAAGCTGGTTGCCTCGATCGATCAGGTGTCTGGCGGGCGGTTCCTGTTTGGCGTCGGGAACGGCTGGAACGCCGAGGAGATGGCCGATCACGGCACCACGGACTTCAAGTCGCGACACAAGCTGGTGCGTGAGCGCATCGAGGCGATGAAGGCGATCTGGACCACGACGAAGCCCGAGTATCATGGGGAGTTCGTTGAGTTCGGGCCGATGATGTCGTGGCCCAAACCGGTGCAGAAGCCGCATCCGCCGGTGATTGTCGGCGGGGCGTGGCCACAGGCGGCGCGACGGGCGGTGCGCTACGGCGATGGCTGGATTCCGATAGCCGGGCGGGCGCAGTATGGTGATGTGCTCGCGTTGATACCGGAATTCCACAAGCTGGCGGAGTCGGCTGGCCGCGATCCAGCCAGCTTGCCGATCACCATGTTCTCTGCCCCTGAGGACGCGGCGACATTGGGCCGTTATCGTGATGCCGGCGTGGCTCGGGCGGTTGTGATGCTGCCTTCAGAGAAGGCGGACGCGGTTCTGCCGATTCTGGATCGGTGGGCGGTGTTGATGAAAGACGTGCGCGCGTAGGAGGCCGGCCCGCGAATAATTGGTGGAGGCGCGGAAAGGTGCGGTGGCAAGACATTACCAATTCGTGGGCAGGCGGGCCCGACATCATGCGCGGCGTGGGCGGGTTCCGGGTTCCTGCCGCGGCATTTTCTGGGCGAACGGAACGGTCGGGCGCGGCAGAGTGGCCAACGCGGTCTGGGCGCGCCGCAGCGCGGCTTCCGTTTCGGGCAATGTCGGCGATTCGAGTTTCGGCGGCTCATTAAATCCGAACGTGCGGGTCAGGTCGCCGCAAAGTTCGCGTCGCCATTTCGTAAGGTTGGCAACCTCGACACCGAACCGGGCTTCGATCAGGCGCAGCACCGAGGTGTGGTCGAACGTTTCGCTACAGACGTAGCCGCCGCGACTGAATGGCGAAATCACCAGGCAGGGGACACGAAAGCCGAGGCCGATCGGCACCCCGCCGATGAACTCGCCGGGCGTGTCAGGGTCCGGCACGGGTGGCGGGACGTGGTCGAACAGGCCGTCGTTTTCGTCGTAGTTGAGTATCAGGGCGGTGCGGGACCACAAATGCGGATTGGACCAAAGCGCTTCCAGCACCATCCGCGTGTGGTCTTCCCCCGCGGCAGGCAGGTAGTCGGGGTGCTCCGTCACGTGCGATGGGGGCAAGATCCAGGTTACCTGAGGAATGTTGCCGTGGCGCAGATCGTCCAGCAGTTCCGCCAGGCTGCGGGTGCGCATGGCGTTTTCGTATAGCTCCGATCCAGCAGACGCGTCCGCGAATGCCGGGAAATGCTTGCATACGTTGCATCCGTAATCGTCCAGCTCGTGATAGATGCGCCAGGTTATGCCGGCTCGTTGCAGGCGTTCGGGATAGGTTTCCCAGGTGAAGCGGCGGGGATGGTTGTCGATCGCCGGACCGCCATGACGGCCCTCCGGGTCCACGGTTGCGGTCCAGAGATAGTATCTGTTTGGATGCGTCGGCCCCATGATTGAGCAGTGATAGCCGTCGCAGATGGTGAAGGCGTCCGCCAGCGCATCATAGAACGGCAGATCGGCGCGCGTGTGATAGCCCCATGGTCAACGGGCCGGCTTCCCCATCCACCGCCCGATGTGCGGGAATCCACAAATCCATCGCGCCCTGATTCCAGCACATATGCAACGGGGCCCCAGGCGTGGCTCAGGTCATACAGGCGTTGTGCACTGCTGCGCGTGGTATCGAGCCGGAACGGCAGCACATGACCTTCCGGATGCAACGGGTCCGGCTGCTGGAACACGGTCTGTCCATTGGCGAACCGGATCGTTGTGGGTCATCGAATCCGCGCACGCCGCTGAGCGAACCGAAGTAATGATCGAATGAGCGGTTCTCCTTCATCAGCACGATGATGTGGTCGATATCGGACAATCCGGCGGGCGGTGCGGGTGCCGCAGCGGCAAGTGGGGGGTGATGGCGACGGCCGCAGCGGTGCGCAGGAAGTGGCGCCGGGGCAGCAGGGGCGACGTGGTGGGGCTCATCGCACCTGCGCGACGCGCAGCGTATTCGTCGCCCCGGAATGCCCGAACGGTACGCCCGCCGCGACCACGATTTCCTCGCCGTGCTGCGCAAAACCCTCGATCTGCGCGGCGCGGACGGCGCGTGCAACGGCTTCGGACAAGGAATGCACTTCCGGCGTCAGCACCGCGTGCACGCCCCAGACCACTGCCATCCGCCGTGCTGTTTCCATGTGCGGGGTGAAGCCGATCACCGGCGGTTCCGGCCGCTCGCGCGCCACCCGCACTGCGGTGCTGCCGGATGCCGTGTATGCCACGATCGCCGCGGCACCGATGGTGTGGCCGACCTGGCGTACCGCCGCGGCTATAGCGTCCGCTGCCGAGTGCTCGGGTTCCGGCCGGCTGGCGTCGATCATCGCTCGCCAGCCGGGGTCCTGTTCGACGCGGGCAACGATGCGATCCATGATGTTCACCGCCTCGAACGGATACTGCCCGGCGGCGGTTTCAGCCGACAGCATGACCGCATCGGCGCCGTCGAATACGGCGGTGGCTACGTCGGAGGCTTCAGCCCGGGTGGGGGCGGGGGCGCTGATCATGCTTTCCAGCATCTGCGTCGCCACCACCA
>DATIMO010000422.1:0-2103 GCA_035475215.1 Acetobacteraceae bacterium
GATGCTGAACGGGTCGCCACCCGAACCCTGACTCAGCGGGAGTACCGACGACAAGGTCACGCGTTCGCCCAGTTTTTCGTGCAGCGTGCTCTCCAGCCTGCGATACCAGGACACGGTGTCGGCCGGCCGCACGGCAGGCACGCTGACATATCCGGTGATCAGATTCCGGGTCCGCGCGCCCGGACTGATGCTTTCCAGCGCGGCCAGGCTCTGCATCAGCAGCAGCGCGGGCGCTACCAGCGCACAGACCAGCCCGACCTGAATCGCGATCATCGCCGGCCGCAAGCGGCTTTCGGCGCGACCCGGCATCCGGCTCCGATCCTGCGCCAGCGCCCGATCTTTCAGGACGCCGCTGACCGGCAGCACGCCGAATAGGATGCCCGCCGCCGCCGAGAGCCCCAGGGCGAAGGCGAAGATCCGATAGTCGAGCGCGAACCGGTCGACCACCGCCAGTTCGCCGGGAGGCGCGGCATTCAAGGCCGCCAGCGCTGCCAGCGTCAAGAGCAGGGCCAGCAGCCCTCCGGCCAGCGAGGGCAGGATCGCTTCCATCACGAGTTGTTGCGCCACCCGGCTGCGCGAGGCTCCCAACGCGAGGCGGAGCGCCGCTTCTTTGCGCCGCGCCGCCGACCGCGCCACCCACAGAAGCGCGGTATTGGCCAGCCCCAGCAGCAGCAGGATGCCGCTCGCGCCGGCCAGTGCGGAAAGGGTGGGTTGCACGCCGCCGAACAGCTCTTCACGCAATGGAATCACCACGGAATCGTACCCGCCGTCCTCGCCGTGAGGACCCATGCCGGCGTGGTAACGCTGCTTCAGATCGGCCGCGATCCGATGCATTTCGGCCTGCGCCGCTTTCACCCGGACGCCGGGTTTCAGCCGCGCGATGGCGCTCAGGTTGCCGGAATCGCGAGGACCCGCATCCAGGCCGCAGGGCAGCCAAACCTCCGGAGCGTCGCCCGAAAGACGGAAGGCAAAGCCCGGCCGCAGCACACCGATCACGCGATACGGCTGGCTGCTCACGGTAAGAGTCCGGCCCAAGGCATCTTTGGATCCTCCCAGGCGCGACCGCCAATACGCGTCGCTGACCACCGCCACGTCCATGTGGCCGCTATGGTTTTCGCTCTCGTCGAACCAGCGGCCCAGCGCAGGGGCTGTTCCCAGCACCTGCAGCAGGTTGGCCGATGCCATCATGCCCGCAACCCGCTCCGCACGATCGCCGCCCGTGATCGTGAAGGCCCGGGGTTCGAACGCCGCAAGGTCCTCAAACGCATGATTCTGCGCCCGATAATCCAGGAAGTTCGCGACGCTAATGGGAAAACGCGGGAAATCCAGCTTGAGCAATTGATCCGACACCACCACCAGCCTGCCCGAGTCGCGGTACGGCATGGAGCGCACCAGCACGGTGTCGCTCACCGACACCACGGCGGTCAGCGCCGCCACCCCGAGAGCCGTCCCGATGGCCGCCAGCACGAAAAAACCGCGCGAGCGCGCCAGAGACCGGGCCGCATAACGCAGATCGAGCATCGCCTGCTCCACCCAGCCGAACGACCAGACATCGTGCGCTTCCTCGAGGATGCGGGCCCGATTGCCTACGCCGCCGCCTTTCATGTCGATGTGGAACTGCAGCTCTTCGTTGAGCCGGTCGGCCAGCTCGTCACGCTGTCCGATCCGCCGCAGCTTGCGCCAGAATTCGCCCATCTTCCCTCCCTCAGGCCGGACGCAGCACCCTCTGCACCGCGCTCACCAACCGGTCGAAATCCGCCTCCGCCGCCACCAGCCGCTCCCGTCCCGCCGCGCTCAGTTCGTAAAAACGGGCCCGGCGGTTCTGCGGCGTCATGCGCCACTCCGACTGCACCAACCTCTTCAATTCCAGCCTCTGGAGCGCCGGATAGAGCGAGCCTTCTTCGACTTCCAGGACGTCGTTCGAGGTCAGTTTGATCTGCTGCGCGATGCCGTAACCATGGAGCGTCTGACGGCTGAGTGTTTTCAGGATCAGAAGATCGAGCGTGCCCGGCATTAGGCTCGGATCCGAGGTCGTGCGTGCCATACAAAGAAATTCTATGCATAGATTCCTCGAAACGCAAGTACGTGGCACAATCAGACAAT
>DATIMO010000423.1:0-4692 GCA_035475215.1 Acetobacteraceae bacterium
CGGAAAGTTCATGTGGGATTACAGAGTTTTCGTAGCATGAGGCGGATTGACGCGAGGCGAATGAAGGTCACCGCATTTCGCGTCAGGTTCTCCCAATCCTTGGCCAAGCGACGGCAGCGGTTGAGCCAGGCAAAGGTCCGCTCGACCACCCACCGCTTGGGGAGTACCTTGAACCCCTCGGCCTGATCCGAGCGCTTCACGATCTCGACCGAGAGTTGCGGCAGCAACTTCGCCAGCTCTCTGCGGCCCCTGGTAGCCGCCATCGGCGAACAGCTTCGACAGAAACGGGAACAAACCAAGCAGGCTGGACAACACCAGAACACCGCCGTCGCGGTCCTGAACGTCAGCCGGATGTACCACCGCAGTCAGCAACAGCCCGACCGTATCGACCAGGATGTGTCGCTTCTTGCCCTTGATCTTCTTGCCAGCATCATACCCGTTCGGATCGATGCAGGCCTCCCTTTTTCAGCGCTCTTGACGCTTTGGCTGTCGAGCACTCCGGCGGTCGGACTCGCCTCCCGCCCCATCTCTTCACGGCATTTCACATACAGCGTGTGATGGATCTGCTGCAGGGTGCCATCATAATCCCAGCGCTCCAGATAGTCGTGCAGCGTGCTCTTCGGCGGAAGGTCCTTGGGGACATAGCGCCACTGACAACCGGTGCTCAGCACATACATGATGCCGTTGACCACCTCGCGCTCGATCACCTGGCGCCTTACGTCCACCATGCCTGGCAGGAGGGATCAGCGGCCCAACAAGTGCCCATTCCTCATCGGTCAAGTCGCTTGGATAACGCAGCTTGTCCTGGTTGTACCGGGGGCGGTTCTCGGTCGTCCACATGCGGCAACTCGCGTATCGGTGCCCGAGATAGACTCACAGGAATCCGCGTCGCAGCAAGGGCTTCGGCCGGCTTTCGGCAACCGACTCAAAAGACTCATCAACTTGCCGGACGGACACTTAGACTTGGATGGCCGGCCTTCGTCGGCCATGACGATGAAAACGAAACCTCTAGGCTGCTCGCAACGCCGACGGAAGCTGCGTGATCGCGTGGTCGATCAGCCGGGCATCAACACCCGGCGACAAACCCTCGGCAATGACGGTCCGCGCCGCAACTGTCGCCACGTCAGCAGCGGTTACGCGCACCTCATCCACCGCCGCCTTCTCGGCGGCAGCGATGCGGTCCACCGCCATCTGCTCGCGCCGTTGCGCCGAAGCACGCGCCTCCGCCGCGGCAACTGTTGCCAGCCGCTCGGCCTCCGCCCTCGCACCATCGATCAGCGCCTTGGCATCACGCAGGGCGGTGTCGCGCCGCTCCCGCGCCTCCCGGTGCATCTGCTCGGCTTCTTCGCGCAGATGCGCCGCTTCCTCCAGTTCCTTGCGAACCGCCGCCGCGCGGCCGTCCAGCAGCTCGGCAATCGCCTTCCACAGTTTCTTGCCGAAGATGATAAAGAACAGAAAGAAGGCGACCGCCACCCAGGTCCGCGACTCTCCCCAGAACGCCGTTTCCATTGAACCGCCCCTCCGCTAGACCGGCCCGCGCGCAGTCAATGCCGCGCCGACCGCGCGATCCAACCGCTCGGGTTCCGCCGCCGCGCCGGTCAGACGCTGGATCACCGTTCCGGCGGTTTCGGTCGCAACCTGTCGCAGCGCCCGCATCGCCCCCTGCCGCGCCGCGTCGATCCGCTGCTCCGCCTCCTGAAGCTGCGTCTCCAGGCGCGCGTTCAGCTCGGCGGTTTGCGCCGCCGTCTCCTGCTTGGCCGTATCCAGCGCCGCGTTGATCGCAGCCTGTGCCTCCGCCCGAGCGCGGGCGGTTGCCTGAGCCATCTCCTCGGCCGCCCGATCGGCCTCCGCCTTGGTCCGTCGCGCGGTGTCCAGGTCCGCCGCAATCGTCGCGCCGCGACGTTCCAGCACGGCGCTCACCTGCGGCAGACCCCAAAGCCAGCACAGCAGGAAGAACACGATGAAGATCACCGCGCCCCACCCGACCTGATCCAAAGTCAGCGGATTCTTGAAATTGAGCTGCGGCATCCCCTCGGCCATCGCCGCGGCCGGGGCGCCGAGCACAATCAGCGTTGCCAGCAGCGCAATATGTTGGGTCCGATCGATCATCGGGCCACCTTGTTTCAGACGAAAAGGATGATGAACGCGATCACCAGTGCGTACAGCGCCACCGCTTCGGTCAGCGCGAAGCCCAGGATCGCCAGGCCAAATACCCGATCGCGCGATGCCGGATTGCGGGCGACGCTGTTCACCAGTGCCGCGAAGATGTGGCCGATGCCGACGCCGACGCCGGCAAGCGCAATGACAGCAAGGCCCGCACCAATCTGCTTGGCCGAAACAAGATCCATATCCAGTTCCTTTCCGTGGGTTCGGTCACGCCGGGCGCCGCCCGGGCATAAGCTGAAGGGTTGAGGGAATCAGTGCAGATGCACCGCGTCGTGCAGGTAGATGCAGCTCAGAATCGCAAACACGTACGCCTGCAACACAGCGACCAATATCTCGAAGCCGATCAGCGCGACATTCACGCCTAACGCGAACGCCGCCGGAACGATCCCGATCAGGCCGGCGGCGCCCAGCATAACCACGAACGCGCCAAATACCTCCAGCATCACGTGTCCGGCCATCATGTTGGCGAATAACCGCACCGACAACGAGATGATGCGCGAGACATACGACAGCACTTCGATCGGGACCAGCAGCGGCAGCAGCGCCTTCGGCACGCCCTGCGGCACGAAATAGCTGAAGAAATGCAGCTTGTGGATCCACAGCCCGACCAACGTGACCATGATGATCACCACCAGCGTCAGAGCCAGAGTCACCGAGATGTGGCTGGTGAAGGTGAAGAAATACGGAAACACCCCGATCAGGTTGCCAAGCAGAATGAATAAGAACAGCGTGAAGATGAACGGGAAGAATCGCCGCCCCTCGGGACCGATGGTTTCCACGCACATGTTGTAGGTGAACTCGTACAGCATCTCGGCCGCCGCCTGCAGCCGTCCGGGCACCATGGCGCGCGGCCGCATGCCGCCCCATAGCAGCAGCAGCGTCAGCACCATCGCCGCGATCATCATCAGGTTCGATTGCGCGAAATGCACCGTCGCGCCCGCTTCGCCGAGCGCCGGATGCAGCTCGAACTGGCTGAGTGCGTCGATACTGCCCGATGCCGCCACCGCCGTCATCCCCCAGGCCAAATCCGTTCTGCGTCATGTGCGCCCTGTTCAGGGCGGCATCCGATCGTTGCGTGCCGTCTTGCCGGGTTTCTCGGGCCGTGGCGCGAAGGTGCGCCAGACGTTCAGAATCCCGGCCGCGCCCCCCAGCGGGATGAACACGATAAGGAAGATCGGTCGCGTGCCGAGCAGCCGGTCCACTCCCCAGCCGATGGCACACGCCACGACCAGAGCAGATACCAGCTCGACCGCGACCCGCAGCCCGATCCCCAATGCGGAGGGCTCCTGGTCGGACTGATCGCCCGGTGCCGGCCTTCTGGGCTCAAGCCCCTGCCGTTCACGGGCAACCCGCAACCGCTCCTCGAAGGAGGGCTGCCTGCCCTTATCCTTGTCCATGTTCGCTCCGGGCAAGTTGCCCTGCCGGAAGGCGGGCGCTTGCTACAGGCGGGTCCTGCGACTGTCAAGAACGCGCCGGTTGCTTCTCCTTTCTTGCGGGCGTTCCATGGCCCACCTCCACACCGTGCGGCACGCGAAAGCCGAGTCTGCTCGTTTGGCAGCGGCGGCTGCAAGGACAAGGGGATCATCTGAAGGCTTCTTCCCGACCCGCCGGCCGGCTACACCAGCGCTGCGAGCAGAGGGGGCGGAAGTGGGACTGCGGGCGAAATTCAATCTCGTGCTGTTGGCCGCGTTTGTGGTCGGACTTGGACTGGCAGCGGCAGTGTCATATCGGATCGTGCAGGACAACGCACGGCGCGAGGTCCTGCAGGAAGCCGCCATCATGATGGCCGAGGCGCACGCGGTGGCCGACTATACGGGTACCGAGATCGAACCTCTGCTGGTCGGGCAGGAAAAGCTGCGCTTCCTGCCCCAAAGCGTGCCGTTCTTCGCCGCGCAAGCGAACCTGCGCGCGCTCAGCAAGCAGTTCCCGGACTACAGCTTCAAGGAAGCTGCGCTCAATCCGACCAATCCGGCCGACAAGGCAGCCGATTGGGAGGCGGACATCATCGCCCAGTTCCGGCAGAACCCGACCATGACGGAGTTTGTCAGCACCCGCGTCACCCCACAGGGAAGAATTCTGACGCTGGCAAAGCCGGTGAAAATCGATAGCCAGAGTTGCCTGACCTGCCATTCCACCCCTGCGGCGGCACCGGCCGCCATGACCGATCTGTACGGCACCACCAACGGCTTCGGCTGGCAACTCGGTTCCGTGCAGGGGGCGGAGATCGTATCGGTGCCGATGCAGGTGGCACAGGACCGCGCGAACCGGACCTTCTTCACCTATCTGGGCGGATTGGCCGTCGTGTTCGCCATCACCCTGTTGTTGCTCAATATCCTGCTGCACTATGTCATCATCCGGCCGATCCGCCGGATGTCCGCCATCGCCAGCGAGATCAGCCTGGGACAAGATGCGCCGGAATTCGAAATGCGCGGGCGAGATGAGATCGCCTCGTTGGCGCAATCATTCAACCGCATGCGCCGGAGCCTGACGAACGCGATGAAGATGCTGGAATCCTGAACCATTCCT